>NZ_CAAAFS010000237.1:0-18490 GCF_900634755.1 Protofrankia symbiont of Coriaria myrtifolia | reverse complement strand
AGCCGGCGATCGGAGCGATCTCGGTCGGCCAGTTCCGCTACCTCGCCGAACTGGGCCTGCGCTGCTCGGGATTCCTCGGGCACAGCTTCGGGGAGCTCACCGCGCTGTGGGCCGCGGGCGCCCTCGACGACGCGGACTTCTTCCGCCTCGCCCGCGCCCGCGGCGAGGCGATGGCCCCGCCCGCCGAGGACCCCGACCACGACCCGGGCACCATGGCCGCCGTCCAGGCCACCCGGGAGCAGGTCATCGACATCCTCCGCGCCTTCCCGAACGTGGTGATCTGCAATCACAACGCGCCGGACCAGGTGGTCGTCGGCGGGGACACCCAGGCGGTCGGCGAGGTCGTCCAGGAGTGCAAGCAGCGGCAGCTGGGCGCCCGGCTGCTGCCCGTCTCCGCGGCCTTCCACACCTCCCACGTGGCGCATGCCGTCGAGGCGTTCGGACACGCCGTCTCCTCGGCGCGGATCGGCGAGCCGCGGCAGCCGGTCTACGCCAACACCGCGGGTGTCCGGTACGGGCCGGACGTCGAGGCGAACAGGCGTGCGCTGACCGAGCAGCTCCTCCAGCCGGTCGAGTTCGTCCAGGCCCTCGAAGCCATCCGCGCGGACGGCTGCAACGTGTTCGTCGAGTTCGGCCCCAAGCAGGTGCTGACCGCGCTGGCCAGGCGGACCCTCGAGGCCGCCGGCATCGTCGCGGTCCCGACCGACGCCGGCCCGCTCGGTGACAGCGATGTCGCATTGAAGCAGGCCGCCGTCCAGCTCGCGGTTCTCGGCGCGCCGATCAGCGGGGTCAACCGGCACGACGCCCCCGCCTGGGTCGCGCCGAAACCCCGGGGCATGGCCGTGACCCTGAACGGGGCGGACTACGTGCCGGAATCCCGCCGTGCCGCCTACCAGGCCGCGCTCAACGACGGTTTCCGGGCGTCGACCGTCACCCCGGCCGTCACCAGCACCAACGGGGTCGGCGGGGTCGGCGGTGACAACGTCGGCAGTGACAACGGCTTCGGCCTCGGCGCGGGGATCGACGCGGACATCACGGACGCCCACCAGGCCGCTCAGCAGGTTCCGGTGGACGCGGCGGTGCCGAGTGACCTGCCGACCCCTGACCTGTCGGTCCTCTCCGCCGACCATGCCGCACCATCGGCGGCCGCACCATCAACAGCCGCATCATCGACGGCCACGTCGCTGGCGACCGTACAGCCGGCGACAGCGTGGCCGCCAGCCGCCGGCGTCGCCGAACCACCGGCGGCCTACGCCCACAGCGTTGATGCCGGGGAGGACGTCGGCCTCGACGACGTGGTCGCGCAGCATGTGGCGCTGCACTCCCGGTATCTGGAAAGCCAGTTGCAGGTCACCGAAGGACTGGTGGAGATCCTGCACCAGCAGCAGCCCGGTGTGGACGCGGGCGGCGGGGCCTGGCTCGCGCGGGCGGTCGAGAGCGTGAAGGACCAGAGCCTGGCGATCGGGCAGGCGCACATCCGCGCCAACGAGATCCTCTCGTCGCTGGCCGAGATCGAGCGCGGCGGGCACCGCTCCCCGACGGTCAACGGCTACCCAGCACCAGCACCAGCGGACTTCGGCCCGTCCGCTCCGCCGCTGCCGGCCCTGCCGGAACAGCCACGCCGGACGGAAATCGCCGCGGCGCCGTCTCCGGCTCCGGCCTCCGCGCCGACGCCGGTCCCGGCCTTCGCCCCAGCCTCCGCACCGGTGTCGGCTCCCGCACCGGTGCCGGTTCCGGTGCCGTCGGCCGAAGCGGCCCCGGTCTCGGCGGCGCCCGCACCGACTCCGGCGGACGCCGCGCCGCCCGCTCCCACCGACGCCGCTGTGTCCGCTGGTTCGGTGGATGCGGGGTTGTTGCGGTCGGCGTTGGTGGGTGTGGTGGCGGAGCGGACGGGTTATCCGCCGGAGATGATTGACACCGGGATGGATCTGGAAGCGGATCTGGGTGTTGACTCGATCAAGCGGGTGCAGATTCTGGGGGCGGTGCAGGAGCGTTTTCCTCAGGTGCCGAGTGTGGGTCCGGAGTTGTTGGGTGAGCTGCGGACGCTGGAGCACATCATCGATTTCCTGGTGAGTGCCGCCGCACCTGCCCCGACCGGGGCGGCCGCCACGGCGGCGCCTGCGGCCCCGTCCGCCGAGGAGCAGGCCCCGCCCGTCGAGCAGGTCGCGCGGCACCCCGTCGAACTCGTCGGACTGCCCCCGGTCGACAGGATCGAACAGCCCTACCCGGCTGGCCCGGTAGCCGTCGTCGTCCACCCCGCAGAGCAGGCGGGCGAGACGTTCGCGGCGGGTCTTGAGGAGGCCGGCTGGACGGTGACGCGGGTGGGCCTGCCAGCCCCGGGCGGGGACGGGACGTCCGACCTGGCCGGCTGGGACGGCGAGGCCGTCGAGCGCCGGCTCTCCGAGGCACTCACCGACGCTCTGGGCACGACCGGCAGGATCGACCTCTTCCTCACCGTTCTCGGGGGGAGCGACACCAGGGATCACAGTGTCCGGCAGGACACCACCGAGGACCGCGGTGTCCGGCAGCTTGCCGACGCCGTGCTGGTGGCCAAGCATGCCAGCGTGCCGCTGGCCACGGCCGCCCGCTCCGGTGACCGCGCCGCCTTCGTGACCGTCACCCGCCTCGACGGCGGTCTCGGTCACCGCGGCGGGCGCGGGGCTGCCGAGGCGCTGCTCGGCGGGGTCGGCGGTGTGGTCAAGACGCTCGCCCACGAGGAACCGTCGATCTTCTGCCGCGCGCTCGACATCGACCCTGAGCTCGGCGGCGACGACGCGCTCGCCGTCCTGCTGGACGAGATCGCGGACGCGGCCACGGACACCCTCGAGGTGGGGGTCGACGCCGCCCGCCGCAGGTGGACCGTGATCCCCGCGCCGTACGGGTCGCCGCGGGCGTCCACCGCGGTGGCCACCGGCGCCACTGTCGCTCCCGTGGCCGGCACGGGCGCGGCGGCGACCGATGCGGTCCCGTCGGCGTCCACGGTCGGCGCGGGTGACGTGCTCGTGGTGACGGGCGGGGCGCGGGGGGTCACGGCATCCTGCGTGCGGGTGCTCGGTGAGCACAGCCAGGTGGAGTTTCTGCTGCTCGGGCGCACGGCGCTTGCCGCGGAGCCCGACTGGGCCGCGGGTGTGGCCGACGCCGACCTCAAGCGCGCGGCGATCGCCGCCCTGGGGGCCGGTGGCGGCAGGCCGCCGACGCCACGGCAGGTCGACGCCGTCCTGCGTGACATCCAGGCCCAGCGTGAGATCCGCGCGACGCTCGACGCCCTGGCCGGCAGCGGATCCGCCACGGCGGCCAGCTACCTGCAGGTGGACGTCGGCGACGCCGCCGCCGTGCGGGACGCGCTCGCGGCGCACCGTGACCGGATCATGGGTGTGGTCCACGGCGCGGGAACCCTTGCGGACGGGCTCGTGCGCACCAAGACAGCAGACGACGTCCGACGGGTCTTCACCCCGAAGCTCGCCGGTCTGCGCAACGTCCTGGACGCGCTCGACGGCGCGCCGATCCGCCACGTCGTCCTGTTCACTTCGGTGGCCGGGCTGTTCGGCAACGCCGGCCAGGCCGACTACGCCGCCGCGAACGAGGCGCTGTGCCGGGTCGCGGCCAGCCTGAAGCGGGAGCATCCCGAGCGTCACGTCACCGCCATCGACTGGGGCGCCTGGGATGGCGGGATGGTCGCCGCCGACCTGCGGGAGCTCTTCCACGCCCGCGGTGTCGAACTGCTGGCGCCGGCGACGGGCGCGCGGCTGTTCGTGGAGCAGTTCGGCGCCGAGCGCGTCGACGACGTGTGCGTGCTGGTCGGCCAGCGCAAGGCGCTCACCGACGGTACCGGCCGGGCCTTCACGGCCCGCCGCGAGCTGACCGGCATCGAGGACACCGAGGTGCTCCAGGCGCACCGCATCGACGCCTCCCCGGTCCTGCCCGCCACGTTCGGGCTCGGCTGGCTGGTCAACGTGCTCGAACGCGCCCACCCGGGGCTCCAGGTGATCGAAGTCAGCGGGTTCGAGGTGCACAAGGGGATCGTGTTCGACGGCGCGCACAGCCGTGCGTACCAGGTCGAGGTGCCCCTGGCCGAAGCTCGGGACGGCCGGCTGACGGTGCGGGCCGCCGTCCGTGCCGCCGTCGGCGGTACCGGCAGCGGTGCTGGCAGTGCTGCCGGCAGCGGCAGCGCCCTGCCCGTCTCGCACTATGTCGGCACGTTCGTGCTGGCCGAGGCCCCGCCCGCCGCGCCGGTCGCGCCGGGCAGACCGGGCGAGGCGGTGGGCAGCGGTCCCGAGGACGGCGTGGAGATCTACACCGGGGGCACCCTGTTCCACGGCCCGGCCCTGCAGGGCATCCGCCGTATCCTGCAGCGCAGCGATGACCGGGTCGTCCTGGAGTGCCGGCTGGCCGACCAGGTCGTCGCCGACGGGGCGTTCACCGGCGCGCTGCACAGCCCGGTGCTCGCCGACATCCTCCTGCACGGGCCGTCGGTGCTGGGCCGGTGGCTGACGGGCCTGGCCTGCCTGCCGCTGGCCGTCGGGCGCTGGGAGTACTTCGCCCCGCTGCCAGACGGGGAACCGTTCGTCGTCGTCCTGGACGACGTCCGGCGCGCCGCGTCCTCCATCACGGTCACGGTGACCGCCAGTGACCCCGGCGGACGCGTGCTACAGCGCCTGCGCGACGTGTCGATGATCGGGACCCCCGACATGGCCGCGAAGTTCGCCGCGGCCGTGCGGTGGTGGCTGCCGGGGGAGGGGGCGTGACCGTGCGACCGCTGACGCACCCCGGCTCCGTCCGTCTCGAACGGGCCGGTTCGACCAGACCGACGGAGGACAGGCGATGACAGCGGAGCAGGTGGCGTCCCAGGTGGTGGACGTCGACGCCCTGGAGATCGACGCCTTGGAGTTCGACGGCGAGCCCTTCGACCCCACCCGGTGGTCGGCCGACACCATTCGGGCCGACGCGCCGCCGCAGCCGCGGCCGTCGGCGGCCGGGCACGGCGGGGCTGGCTCGGCTGGCCCGATCGGCGCGTCTGATCTGCCGTCCGGGCTGGCCGGCAGGGACGCGGACGGGACCGGCTTCGTCCGCCGGCCGTCACCCTCCACCGGTTCTCCGTCGGTGCCCGCCGGTGGGCCGGAACCGGCCGAACTGGCGGCCTCGATCGCCCGGCAGGTACGGGCGGTTGTCGTGGCCGCGCACGCCAGCGCCCTGCGGGCCCAGGCGAGCGTGCAGAACCGGGTGCTCGCGGCGCTCGCGGCGTCCGGACAGCCGGCGAGTCCGGCGAACCCGGCAGGATCGGCGAGCCTGGTGAGCCCGGCGGACAACGCTGTCCGACCGGCGGGCGGGCTGTCCCCGGCCGCCCCGACGCCTGGCATTTCGGCGGGCTCGGCGCGCCCACGGCCTGTGGGCCCGGCGCCCGCTCCGGCGGTGCCCGGCGCCCCGGCGGGGCCGGTCCGGGCGGCCCTGCCCGTTGCCCGGGAGGGTGGTGTCCCGCGGGGCGCCCAGCAGGGCCTCCAACGGGATGACGCGGCCGCCCCGGCCCCGGCCGTCACCGAGGTGTTCGAGGTGGTCGACGGGCGACCGAGCGTGTTGTCGCGGCCGTCCGTGGCACCGGCGCCCACTCGGGTGTCCACGGAGGCGGCGTTCAAACCGCTCGCGCGCAGCGACAGGAACCGGCTGGACGCCGCCGATCTCACCCGTCTCGCCGAGGGGTCGATCGCGAGCGTGTTCGGCGACGCCTACGACCAGGACGGCGCCAACCCGTCGATCCGCCTGGCGCTGCCGCGGGCCGGGATTCCCGGGCTGCTGCTGAACTGGGTGGACGGCCTGGACGTGCGCGGCGGCGCCTGGGGCCACGGAGCGCTGCGCGCCGGGCTGCGGTCGGGAGCCGTGGCCGCTGGCCTCCCGGCGCAGGCCGGACCGGACCAGGGCGTCCAGGCACAGGGTGTCCAGGCACAGGGCACGCCGGCGGGGGAGCGGGCCGTGCTCCTCGCCGAGGCGGCCGCGCAGGCCGCCGAGGTGTTCGCCCTGTACCTGGGTCTGCACCTGGGCTTCGCCGACGCCACCTTCGCCCGCGGTGTGCCGGGCGGGCCCGACGCGCCGGGCGAGCCGGACCGCTACCAGGTCGAGCTTTTCGGGCCGACGCCGGACGCCGATGTCGAGCTGGCCCTGGAGGTCACCGGCGTCGACCTCGTCCCGCGGCCGTGGCTGTCCGTCGACGCCGAGTTCCGTGTCGGTGGCGAGATCGTCGCCAGGGTGCGGGGGGTGACACTGGGTGTCCAGGAGAAGCCGGGCGTCCCGATCGGCCCGCAGGCCGGCGGCACCGTGGCGCGTTTCCTCGGGCGCCGGAACAGCCTTGGTGAACCGGTGATGCTCAACGAGTTCCACATGGCCCACTGCTCCCAGGGCGATCCGGGCATCGCCCTGGGGCCGGAGTTCTCCCGTTACCGCGGCATCCGGGCGACCCGGCTGCCCGACGGCGGCCTGCGCCTGGTCGACCGGATCGTCGCCGTCCAGGGGGAGCGGGGGAAGCGGGAGAGCCTGCGCGGGGGTGCCACCCACCAGACCGAGTACGACTCGCCCGCCGACTCCTGGTACTACCAGGACACGGCCAACGCGTCGATGCCGAACTGCGTCTACATGGAGACCTCGCTGCAGTCGGCGCTCGTCCTCGGCTACTACCTGGGCGCCACCCTCACCGACCTGGGTGGGGAGCACAGCCTGCGCAACCTCGGCGGCACCGCCACGCTGCTGCGCGAGGTGGACCTGCGGAACAGGACCCTCCGGCAGCACTCGACCCTGCTGTCCACCACCCCCATGCCCGGGTCGGTGCTGCAGGAGTTCTCCTACCGGTTCTCCGTGGACGGCGAGCCCGTCTACGAGGGCGAGTCGATGTTCGGCTACTTCAACGAGGCGGCGCTGGCCAGGCAGAGTGGGCTCGACGCCGGCCGGCTCGTGCCGACCTGGCTGGACGAGCAGCAGCCCCGCCCGCCGGTGCGGACCATCGACGTGGCCGCCCGCCGGGCCGACCCGTCGGCGCCGCTGTGCTCGCGAGGCCATCTCGCGCTGCTCGACGACGTCGAGGTCGTCGACGGTGGCGGCCGGTACGGGCAGGGCTACCTGCGGGCGGCCCGCCCCATCGACCCGCACGACTGGTTCTTCGCCCGCCACTTCGTCCTGGACCCGGTCATCCCCGGCTCGCTCGGGGTGGAGGCGGTGATCCAGGCGATCCAGGAGTGGCTCGTCGACGGCGGCCACACGGCGGGCTTTGCCCGGCCCGGGTTCGTGCTGCCGGTCGGGCTGCCGATGACGTGGAAGTACCGCGGCCAGTTCCTGTCGACGGACAGCGAGACCACCCTCGAGGTGCACGTCAAGTCCCTCGAGCGGCGGCCCGGCCGGGTGCGGGTGGTGGCGGACGCGAGCGTGTGGAAGCCGACCATGCGCATCTACGAACTGACCGATGTCGCCGTCGAACTACGCGACGAAGGAGCCCCGCCATGGTGACCGCCCAGGCCGGCCCGGCCGCGCCCAGCCGGCCGGCGGACGCCGGCCACACCACCGCCGGCCGTACCGCCGGCCGCCCCACCGGCCACAGCGCCGGTCGTGCCACCGGTCTCGCGCGCGGCGCGGACGAGATCTACGACGTGCTCGCGACCCTGGAGCGGCCCGCCTTCGTCGTCCGGGACGCCCAGGGGATCGCGGCCACCAACGACGAGCGGCTGCTCGGCCCGGGCACGCAGGTGCTCGCGGCGGTGCCGCTGGCGCCGCCCGAGCGGCTGGGATCGCCGGACTTCCCCCGCGACCACGGCGTGCGCCACCCGTACATGGCCGGGGCGATGGCCAACGGGATCGCGTCGGCGGAACTGGTCGTGGCGCTGGCCGGGGCGGGCTTCCTGGCCTCCTTCGGCGCGGCCGGGGTGCTGCCGGCCCGCGTCGACGAGGCGCTGGTGACGATCAGCCGGCGGGTGCCCGCCGGCGCGGGGTTCGCCTGCAACCTCATCCACAGCCCGAACGAGCTGGCCATGGAACGGGACGTGGTCGACCTGTGCCTGCGCCACCAGGTGCGCTGTGTCGAGGCGTCGGCGTTCCTCGACCTGACCCCGCAGGTGGTGCGCTACCGGCTGGCCGGGCTGTCCCGGGCGGACTCCGGCCAGGTGCGGGCCGGCAACCGGCTGGTCGCCAAGATCTCCCGGGTCGAGGTGGCCGAACGCTTCCTGCGCCCGGCACCCGAACCGATCGTCCGCGGGCTGCTCGACGCAGGCCTGGTCACCGCCGAGCAGGCCGAGCTGGCCCGGGGGGTGTCGGTGGCGGACGACATCACCGTCGAGGCCGACTCCGGCGGCCACACCGACCGCCGGCCGCTGACCGTCCTGCTCCCCGAGATCATTGCTCTGCGTGATCGGATACGGCGTGAGCTGGCCCAGCCGGGTCACCCCTGGCAGGTCCGGGTCGGCGCGGCCGGCGGGATCGGGACGCCGGCCGCCGCCGCGGCGGCGTTCGCGCTCGGCGCGGCCTACGTGGTGACCGGGTCGGTTAACCAGGCGTCGGTGGAGGCGTCCCAGTCGCCGGCGACGAAGCGGCTGCTGGCCGGCGCGGGCACGGCCGACTGCGCCATGGCCCCGTCCGCGGACATGTTCGAGATGGGCGTCGAGGTCCAGGTTTTGCAACGCGGGACGATGTTCGCGAGCCGGGCCCGGCGGCTGTACGAGGTCTACCGGGCCCACGACGGCATCGAGGCGATCCCGGCTGCCGAGCGGGACGCCCTGGAACGCAAGATTTTTCTGCGGCCGTTGGACGACGTCTGGGCGGACACCGTGCGGTTCTTCACCGAGCGTGACCCCGACCAGATCGCCCGTGCGGCCGACAACCCGAAGCGGCGGATGGCGCTGGTCTTCCGCTGGTACCTCGGCCTGTCCTCGGGCTGGAGCATCGCGGGGGAGCCGAGCCGGGCCACGGACTACCAGATCTGGTGCGGGCCGGCGATGGGCGCGTTCAACACCTGGGTCGCCGGCACCTACCTGGCCCCCGTGGAGAACAGGCGGGTGGCCGACATCGCCGCGCAGATCATGCGCGGTGCCGCCTTCAGCAGCCGGGTCAGCCACCTGCGGTCCGCGGGGGTGCGGCTGCCCGCGCGCTGCGCCACCTACATCCCGTCCCTTATCCCGTCCCCGCCGCGGACCGGCGTGGCAGCGGGGCTCGACCGGTGGGAGCAATCATGACAGTGACTCTGTCCAGGCAGGCGGACGGCACGGATGCCAGGACGACCCGGGACGCATCCTGGCTGGTCTGCGGCGGATGCCGATCGATCATCTACGCGAAGAGGTTCGTCCGGTCCCTGCGGGTCTGCCCGGAGTGCGGCTGGCACGCCCCGCTGACCGCCGTCGAGCGGCTCACGACACTGCTGGATCCCGGGTCCGTGGCGCTGGTGGACACGGTCGTCGCCGACAGTGACCCGCTGGGGTTCGTCGACAGCCGTCCCTATGTCGACCGGCTGCGCGACGCGCGGGCCGCCACCGGCCTGGCCGAGGCGGTCGTGAGCGCCCGCGGCCGCATCGACGGCAACCCGGTGGTCGTGGCGGCCATGGACTTCCGGTTCATGGGGGGCAGCCTCGGCGCCGCGGTCGGTGAGGCCGTCACCCAGACGGCCGAGATCGCGCTGCGGGAACGCACGCCGCTGCTGCTGGTGACCGCCTCCGGCGGGGCGCGCATGCAGGAGGGCGTGCTGTCCCTGATGCAGATGGCCAAGACCAGCCAGGCCCTCGGGCAGCTCGACGAGGCGGGGATCCTCACCCTGGCACTGATCACCGACCCGACCTTCGGCGGGGTGGCCGCGTCCTTCGCGACGCTGCCGGACATCATCATCGCCGAGCCGGGCGCGCGGCTGGGGTTCGCCGGGCCGCGGGTGATCCAGCAGACCATCCGGCAGACCCTGCCGCCGGGGTTCCAGACCGCGGAGTTCCTGCTGCGGCACGGTGTCGTCGACATGATCCGGCCGCGGGCCGAGCTGCGCGCCACCCTGGCCCGGCTGCTGACCGTGGGCAGCCGCCGGGCGGCGCGCACGGCCGTGCCCGCGCCGCGGTCCGCGCCGCTCCGGCCGCCGGTGTCACGATCGTCGGCGTCACGATCATCGGCGTCGCAGCCGCCCGTGCCACAGCCGTTCGTCTCGCAGTTGCCGGCGGGCGGCGCGCTGGTCGTCGACCCGGAGCGGCTGCCCGCGCGGGAGCAGTGGGAGTCGGTGCGGCTGGCCCGCCGGCTCGGCCGGCCGACGACCCTGGACTACATCGCCCTGATGATCGAGGACTGGGCGGAGCTGCACGGGGACCGCATGGCCGCGGACTGCCCGGCGATGGTCTGCGGGCTCGGCCGGCTGGAGGGCACGCCGGTCGTCGTGATCGGCACGCAGAAGGGGCGCAGCGCGGCCGAGCTGTCCGCGCGCAACTACGGGATGCCGTCGCCGGCCGGCTACCGCAAGGCCGCCCGGGCGATGCGGCTGGCCGCCAAGCTCGGGCTGCCGGTGGTCACCCTCATCGACACCGCGGGCGCCTTCCCCGGCATCGACGCCGAGCAGAACGGGCAGTCGGTCGCGATCGCCGAGAACCTGCGGCTGATGGCGGGCCTGCCTGTCCCGGTGGTGGCGGTGGTGACCGGCGAGGGCGGCAGCGGCGGCGCGCTCGCCCTCGCGATCGCCGACCGCGTCCTGATGTGCGCCAACGCCGTCTACTCGGTGATCAGTCCGGAAGGATGCGCCGCGATCCTGTGGAAGGACGCGGCCGCCGGGCCGAAGGCCGCGGCGGCGCTGCGGGTGGACGCCCGCGAACTGCTGCGCGGCGGGATCGTCGACGGTGTGGTGCCCGAGCCCGAGGCGGGCGCGGACAGCGACCACCTGCTCGCGGCACACGCCCTGCGCGACGCGCTGACCAGCACGCTGGCGCAGCTGCTGCCGCGGGACCAGATGACCCTCGTCACCGGGCGCCGGGCTCGGTTCCGCCGCTTCGGCGCCGACACGCTCACCACGCTCGACGACGACCGCGACATCGACCATGAGCTCGACGACGATCTTGATCGTGACTTCGGCCGGGCCGGTGTCGGCGGCCACGGTGTCGATGACGACCGGGACGGTCGTGACCAGCGTGACCTCGACCGGGACGATCTTGATGAGAAGGAAAGTGCCTGATGAGTCCTGTCCAGGTCAACGGGGTTCCGCAGGTGCGCACGGCGGTGCCCGGCGCCGGTGAGCTCGACGAGATCATGACGGTGCTCCGCGATCATCTGCTCACCCTGAGCGCGCAGACGTCCCGGGTGCCCAGCCGGGTGCGGGCGGCGGCCGGCGAGGTCTTCATCGAGATCGCCTGGCCGGACGCGGTGCCGCCGGCATCCACCGAACTGGTCGCACCGGCAGCGCCGCCGGTGTCGGCCGCCACGGCGTCGGTTCCGGCCACGGCGTCGCCACGGCCGGAACCGACGACCCGTGGCGGGCCGGCCCAGCCGCCGGCCGCCGCGGACGCCGACGCGCACATCCTGCGGGCCGCCACCGTGGGCGTGTTCTATCGGGCCCCCGAGCCCGGGGCCAAGCCGTTCGTCACCGAGGGTGATCTGATCACCCGCGGTCAGCAGGTGGCGATCATCGAGGCGATGAAGCTGATGATCCCGGTGGAGGCGGACGCGTCCGGCCGGGTGCTGGAGATCCTGGTGGACGACGGCACCCCGGTCGAACACGGCCAGCCCCTGCTGACGGTGACCACCGGCGACGCGGACCGGGCGGGCCCGGGCCGATGATCAAAAAAGTGTTGATCGCCAACCGCGGCGAGATCGCGCTGCGGGTCGCCCGCACCTGCCGTGAGCTCGGGCTGGCCACGGTGGCGGTCCACTCCGCCGCCGACCGTGACTCGGCGGTCGTCCGGTTCGCCGACGAGTCGGTGCAGATCGGTCCCGGCCCGGCCAAGGCCAGCTACCTCAACATCCCCGCCGTCATCGAGGCGGCGCGCGGCTGGGGCGCCGACGCCATCCACCCCGGCTACGGGTTCCTCTCGGAGAACCCGGACTTCGCCGAGGTGTGCGAGGAGGAGGGCATCACCTTCGTCGGCCCACCGGCATCGGTGATGAGCCGTCTCGGCGACAAGGCCAGCGCCCGTTCGATCATGTCGGACGCGGGGCTGCCGCTCCTGCCGGGCAGCCGGGACGCGCTCGAGCACGCCGACGAGGCCGCGGAGTTCGCCGCCGGGATCGGGTACCCGGTCATCATCAAGGCGGTGGCCGGCGGCGGCGGGCGCGGGATGAGCGTGGTGCACGAGCCCGACGCGTTCCTGCGGGCCTACAGCCAGACCCGCGCCAGCGCCCAGACGGTGTTCCGGGACGGCCGGCTGTACGTGGAGCGCTACCTGGCCTCCGCGCGGCACGTTGAGGTGCAGGTCCTCGCCGACGCCCATGGCAACGTCGTCCACCTGGGCGCGCGCGACTGCTCGTTGCAGCGCCGGCACCAGAAGCTCGTGGAGGAGACCCCCGCGCCGCGGCTGCCCGCACAGACCGTGGAGCGGATGTGCGAGGCGGCCGTCCGGGGGGCGCGGGCGGCCGGGTACGTGGGAGCGGGCACGTTCGAGTTCCTGGTGGACGGCGACGGCCGGTTCTACTTCATGGAGGTCAACTGCCGCCTCCAGGTGGAGCACCCGGTCACCGAGATGGTCACCGGGACGGACCTGGTCCGCGAGCAGCTGCGGGTCGCCGCCGGTGAGCCGCTCGGCTTCGAGCAGGCCGACGTCGTCCCGCGCGGGGTGGCGATCGAGTGCCGGATCAACGCCGAGGACCCGGCGGCCGGTTTCGTGCCCACCCCGGGGGTGGTCAGCGAGTTCGCGCTGCCCGGCGGCCCGCTCGTCCGCGTCGACACCCACGTCTACGCCGGCTATCAGGTCCCCGCGCTGTACGACTCGCTGCTGGCCAAGCTCGTCGTCTGGGCGCCCGACCGGGAGCAGGCGCTGGCGCGGATGGACCGGGCGCTCGACGAGCTGCGGCTACGTGGCCCGCACGTGGTGACCACCGCCGCGTTCCTGCGCGAGGTCCTGGACCATCCCCGTTTCCGCCAGGCCGAGCACGACACCTCGCTCATCAACGAGCTGACGGGCTGAGGCCGGCAGCGGTCCTCGGTATCCGCGGCGGTTTGTGAACGTCTCCAGGGAGGAGATCCGGTGAACGCGCTCTGGGCCGCGGTGAGCACCAACGCCCGTCCTCGGACGGTGCTGCACCTGCCGTCCGAGGGACGGTCCGTACCCGTCACGCGCCTGCTGGCCGACGCCGAGCGGACGGCGACACTGATCGCCGGCCAGCGCCGCGTCGGCATCCTGATGGCCAACGGCGAGCCCTGGCTGCGCGGGCTGATCGCGTGCTTCCGGGCCGGGGCCGCCGCGGTGCCCATCGCCCTGCCCGTGGCGTTCGGGGGCAGCGAGGGCTACCAGCGGCACCTGCGCCGCATCGTCGAGGACGCCGAGCTTGCGGCCCTGCTGGTGGACGAGCAGAGCGCGCGCCTGCTCGGCCGGCTCGCGGCACCGCCGGACGTCCGGCTGGTCGACATCACGCGGATGCCCGCGCCAGCCGGCCCAGCCGGGCTGGTCGGGCCGCCTGGGCAGATCGAGCCGGCCGGCCCGGCCGACGAGAACCCGGCCGACGAGTTCGCGGTGATCCAGTACACGTCCGGCAGCACCTCGGCGCCCAAGGGCGTCGCGCTGACCGCCGACAACGTCCTGGCCGGCCTGGCGGCCATCGACGGCGGCCTGGGCCTGACCGACGCCGACGAGATCGGCATCTGGTCGCCGCTGTTCCACGACATGAGCCTGTTCGGCACGCTCGCCCACCTGGCCAGAGGGTGCTCGGTCCATCTCTGGCGCACCACCGACTTCATCCGCGACACCCGCGGCTGGCTGGCCGCCGCGGCGGCGTCCGGCGCCACCGTGCTGCCCATGCCCAACTTCGCCTACCAGCGCCTGGTCGACGCGGTCGAGGCCGGCGGGGTTCCCGACGGGCTCGACCTGTCCGGCTGGCGGCTGGCCTGCAACGGCTCCGAGCCCGTGCAGTGGTCGACGCTGGAGGCGTTCAACCGGGTGTTCGGCCCCTGCGGGTTCCGGCCCGAGGCGATGCTGCCGTCCTACGGCATGGCCGAGGCCACGCTCGTCATCAGCCTGGCGGCACTGGGGGAGCGGCCGTGGCAGCTCAGCGTCGACCGGTTCGCCCTCGCGCCGGGCGACAGGGTCGTCCACGTCACCCCGGGTGCCGCGGGCGCCCGCCAGGTCGTCTCCTGCGGCTCGGCGGCGCCGGGCATCGCCGTCCGGGTCGACGCCGCGGCCTCCGGGCGGGTTGGCGAGGTCCAGGTCCGCGGCCCGGCCGTGATGAGCGGCTACCTCGGGCTGCCCGCCGAGCGGCAGCCCTTCACCGCCGACGGCTGGCTGCGCACCGGCGACCTCGGCTTCGAGGCCGAGGACGAGCTGTTCCTGGTCGGACGCGTCAAGGACATGGCGATCATCCGCGGCCAGAACTACTACGCCGAGGACGTCGAACAGATCGCGCGTCGCGTCCAGGGCTTCGACGTCCGGGTCTGCGCCGCCCTGCAGGCCGGGGACGGCGACGCCGAGCACATCGCGGTGCTCGTCGAGACGCCGCTCGCGGGCGCGGCGGCCACCGCCCTGGTGAACGCCGTCGAGGCGGCCATCGCCGCCGAACTCGGCCCCGCGGTGGCGTCCGTGCATCCCGTGCCCGTCCGCTCCATCCCGCGCACCAGCTCCGGCAAGGTGCGCCGCCACGCCGCCAGGGCCCTCTACCGGAGCACGGCAGAGGCCACCGGAAAGCCGTAAGGGCTGCCAGAAGACCCGTGAAGGACGCCTCATGAGTACGCGGACCGTCGAGGACGCGGTGGCCACCGCCCTGGCCAACCGGCTGCAGATGGACAAGGCCGACATCGACCTCGATCTCCCCATGCACCTGCTGCCGAGGATCGAGTCGGTGGTGATCCTCAGCGTGGTGGTGGATCTTGAGGATGTTCTGGGGGTGGCGATCCCCGACGACGTCCCGTTCGAGGCGGTCACCGCGCGTGATCTCGCCGCGCTCGTCCAGGAACTCATGTGACTCGTCAGGGGCCTCGGGTGAGCCGCCGCTTCGAGCCGACCCCGCCGGATCTGGCGGTCTTCGACACCACCCTCGCCGACGCGGCCACCGTGCTGCGCACCGACGAGGCCGGGGTCGCCGCCCTCGGCCTGCGGCAGGTCGACGGCCTGCTCGACTACACCGACGTCGCCAACGCGGGGCTGCACTCGGGCACCGGCGCCACCGTGCCCGAGCTGGCCAGGCGGCTGCTCATGCGGTTCGTGGCGGCCGAGCCCGACGACTGGTTCGCCCCCGCGGACTGGACGGTCGCGGTACACCGGGCGGCCAGCGGCGAGACCTTCCAGGTGGCGGTCCCGGACCTGGGTGCCGAGGGCGTCGAACTCCTGGCCGACGGCCCGACTGGCAGCTCGGCCGACGGCCCGGCCAGTGACCTGCCGCCGCCGGTCGTCACCGAGGGCCATCAGAGCAGTCCGTACCAGGTGCGCGTCCGGCTCGCCGGTGAGCGCTACGACGTCACCGACCGCCGGATCCGCGCGGCGTTCGACGACGTCATCGACGCCCTGGACACCGGCGCGGTGCGCTACCAGGCGATCGCCGAACCGCTGCGCGCCGACCACCGGCGGTCCTGGGAACTGGGCGTCGCCGACTGCGTCGTGGCGGGGCGGGTCCTCGCCGACCGGCTGCGGGCCGAGGGGTTCCGGGCGCGGGCCCGCCGCGGCTTCCTGCTCGGCCTCGTCGGCAACGACCACGGCTGGTGCGAGGTCCACCTCGACGGCCGGTGGCGCACCCTGGACCCGGTGTTCGCCCACCTCGCGGCCGAGCACGGCCGTGACGGCGGGGGGCAGTTCCGGGCGGCCTGCCGGGGCAGCCGGTTCAACCGTCTGCTGCCGTGCGCCGTGGCCGAGTCCGCCGCGCTGTTCCTGCGGCCGGCCGGCACGCCCGCCCCGGCGTGGGCCTTCGGCGCCGTGTCCGCACGCCTGCACCAGCTTCACCGGTTGCGTCGGCGCGCCGCCGTCACCTGAGCCCGAAACAGATGTCACCAGCCCGGACAGACGCCACCTGAGCCCCGAAGAGCCCTGAAAAGAGCCGAAGAGAGCGGTCATGAAGTCAGACGCGACGGCGGAGCCGGCCGGCAACTGGGCCGTCCCGCTCGGCGGGGACGCGCTGTTCACCTGGGACTACGACGCCGGCGCCGAACAGATGCTGAGCCTGTACTCCCGCGGCAAGCAGCGCCAGTGGGACGCCGAGACGCGGCTGGACTGGGGCCACGAGGTCGACCCGGACAACCCGCTCGGCCTGCCCGACACGTTCATCTGGATCGCTGGCACGCCGCTGTGGGAGCGCCTGCCGGAGGCGGAGCGGATCACCGTCCGCCGGCACCTGGCGGGCTGGCTCTACTCCCAGTTCCTGCACGGCGAGCAGGGCGCGCTGGTGTGCGCGGCGAAGGTCGTCCAGACCGTGCCGGACATCGCCTCGAAGTTCTACGCCGCCACCCAGGTGGTGGACGAGGCCAGGCACGTCGAGGCGTACCAGCGCATGCTGCATGACAAGATCAAGGTGCACTACCCGATCTCCGCCGGGCTGCGCGGCCTGCTCGAGACGACCATCGGTGACAGCCGCTGGGACATCACCTACCTCGGTATGCAGGTGATGATCGAGGGCCTGGCGCTGGCGTCGTTCAGCATCCAGCGGGACCGGATGCGCGACCCGCTGGCGCGGGCGCTCAACGCCTACGTGCTGCAGGACGAGGCGCGTCACGTCGCGTTCGGGCGGCTGGCCCTGCGTGACTACTACGGCCAGCTCAGCACCGCCGAACTGCGTGAGCGTGAGGATTTCGCGGTCGAGGCGTGCTGGGTGCTCAGGGACCGGTTCGCCGGCGAGGACATGTGGCGCAACCTCGACTACGGCGCCGACGAGTGCGTCGCGCTGGCCAACCGCTCACCCGGCCAGCGCGAGTTCCGCCGCCGGCTGTTCACCCGGATCGTCCCGACGTTGAAGGACATCAACCTGTTCGGACCCAGGATGCGGGAAGCCCTACGCGAGCTGGGTGTTCTCGGGTTCAGCCGGGTCGATGGAGCCGAGACCTCCGCCGAGGACGAGCGGATCGCCGACGACATCGCCGCGCTGGAGCTTGCCGTCCGGCAGCGGGAGGTGTCCGCGGCCGTGGCCCGCGGCGCCGGATCCGACGATGCCGGCAAGGACGATGCCGGCAAGGACGAGGAACGACCGAAATGACAGAACACACCGAACCGACCGCGTCCACCGAACTGGCTGAACCAGCCGAAACAAGTGAACCAGTCGAAACAAGTAAGACAGTCGAAAAATATGAGCCAGTCAAAACACATGAGCCAGCCGAAATGAGCGGACCAGCAGAAACAGGCGCGCAGGTCGAAACAGGCGCATCGGCCAGGACGGGTGAACCGGTCGAAATGACGGAGGCCACCGACCCGTACGTCCTGTCCACCGAAGCCGGCGCGCGGCTGTTGGCGGGCGCGCCGTGGAAGCGGATCGCGGTGATCGGCGACAGTATCTCGGCTGGCATTCGCGAGGCCGTGCCCGGCTACCAGGACCTGTCCTGGGTGGATCGGATCAGCGCCGCGCTGCGCCGCGTCCACCCCGACCTCGACGAGATCCGGCTGGCCAGGCGCGATCTGACGCTCACCGAGATCCGCCGGACGCAGTTGCGGCCAGCCCTGGACTTCCGGCCCGACCTGGTGTTCCTCTCCGGCGGCGGCAACGACTTCATCAGGCCGGGGTTCGACCCGGCCACCGTGCGCGCCGAGCTGACCGAGATCGTCTCCAGGGTCCGGGTGACCGGCGCCGACATCCTCACCATCGGGATGCTCGACATCAGCCGGGCGGGCATCGTCTCCGCGAAACACGCGGAGGCGATCGGCAGGGCGACCAGGATCGTCGCCCGGATCACGCGGGAGGTCGCCCGGGAACACGGCGCGATTTTCGTCTCGTTCACCGACCATCCGCTCTGCGCCGATGCCGGCATCTACTGCGGCGACAGGCTGCACCTCAACTGCCGCGGCCAGGCGTTCGAGGCCGCCGAGAAGATGCGCGCGCTCGCCGCCCACCTGGCCGCGAGGAGCGAAGCCGCATGACGGACCTGACGACGTCGCTGCCGCGGGGGCCGTTCGAGTGCGGCCCGGCCGCGTTCGCCGAGGCGGCCGCGGCCGTGGCCGGGCCGTCGGCCGCGCTGTACCGCCGGTTGCTGGTCGAGCAGGAGTCCGAGGCCACGCTGGTGGCCGCCCGCCGGGTGCTCGCCGCCTTCCTGCCGAACGGCATCGGCCCGGACGAGGACGAGGAGCCGGACGGGAGCCCGGGCGAGCGGGCGGACGGGCCGCCGGGCGCCGGGCCGCTGGACGAGGAGCGGGCGCTCGCCGAGCTGGCCGCCACCCGGGCGGCGATCGCGCGG
>NZ_CAAAFS010000236.1:0-4528 GCF_900634755.1 Protofrankia symbiont of Coriaria myrtifolia | reverse complement strand
GGGCGGCGATCGCGCGGACCACCGCCCGGCTGCGCGCCGCCCCGGCCGGGACCGTGGCCACCGTGCTGCGGCAGCGCGCCCCGCTCGCGCTGATCGAGGGCTGCTGGCTGGACACCGTGTCGCAGCCGGCGACCCAGCCCGCCGTGATCGTCAACCGGCTCGGTGCCGAGCGGTTGGAGCTGCTCGGCGGTGGCGTGGTCGAGCACACCCTGGCCGGTCGGCGCCGCCGGCTGTTGGCGGAGCACGGCGTGGAGCTCCCCGACCTGCTGGCCACCGACTTCCTGGCCGCGGCGCAGGCCCGGCCGCTCACCGTGGTGACGGCCGTCTTCTACCTGGCGCTGTCCCGCCTGCCGGCCAGTTTTCTGCCCGAGGTGGTCGGCGTGCACTGTGCCTTTCGGGCGCTGGGCACCGACGCCGCGCTGTTCGGCCGGGCCGGGCCGTCCAGACTGGCCGAGTTGGCCGAGTTGGCCGAGTTGGCCGGGCCGTCTGGGCCGTCCAGCCCGGACGGTGTGGACAGCCGCGGGTACGATCCGGTACCGCTGCTGGCGGAGTACCTGGCGCTCACCGAGCTCTCACCCACCGGCCCGGCCGACCGGGCGCGGCTGCTCGCGGCGATCCGGCTCGTCGCGCGCCTGGAGAGCGCGCACGTGGCGATGCTCGACGAGCTTGCGAGCTGGCACCAGGGCCTGTCGCCGGACGCCGAGGTGGCGCTGATCGTCGCCAGGCACGCGCCGTACGCCGGCCGTCAGCACCACCGGGTGCGGATCTCCGGCGTCCCCCTGGACGGCCTGCTCGCCGGCCCGGCGTTCGACGCCGCCGTGTTCGTCCGCCAGCTCCGATCCTCCAGCTACCTGAAGCCACTGCCGACCGGCGGCTGCCCCCTGACCAGGGCGATCAGGTTCGGCGGGCCAATGTTCGGGATCTTCGACGCAGCCGAGGCGCGCACGCTCGAGCGGTGGGCGGCCGCCGTCGCCGCGGGTGAGCCGCCCGGCGCAGACCTGGCCGCCTGCGCCGCCGGCGACGAGGACGCCGCCGCCTGGCGGCGTGCGCTCGTGTCCGCCGATCCCGGTGACATCGTCGTTGCCGAGCCTCCGGCGTTCGACGAACGTCAGTTCCTGTACCGGCTGGTCAACGTCGAGCGGTTCCCCGGCGTGCTGGCCGCCGCCCACGCCCGCGTCGAGCAGGTGCTCGCCCAGGCCGAGGGGATGTTCGAACTGGGAGCCGCCGGCCGCCACACCGACGCCACCTGGTTCGACTACAGCCCCGCCGCGCTGCGGGAGCGGGTGGAGACCATCTACTGGATGAAGCTCGTCGGGCCCTACCGGCCGCTGACCGACATCCCGCCCCGGGCAGAGGTGATCAACGGCCAGAAGCGGTTCGCGCTGGGCAACCTCGTCGACGGCGCCTGCACGCACCGGATCGGCAACACCGGCCGCTTCCACCGTCCCAGCGACGGGCCGCTGTTCGCCCTCTACACCGATGAGATGGGCCGCGGCGACGTCGCCCGCAACCACCTCACGCTGATCAACCAGGCCCTGACCAGCATGGACATCCACCTGCCGCACCTGCGCTCGGAGGAGTTCCGCGCCCAGACCGAGCTGCCCGACCCGAGCTACCCGTACGCGACCTACCAGCTCGGCCTGGCGCTGTTCCCGGACTCCCGCTACGAGGAGATCCTCGGCTACCACCTGGGCGTCGAGATGTTCGGTCTCGGCGAGCTGCGGCTGCACGAGACGCAGAAGATGCGCCGTCGTGGCTTCGACACCGCCTATGAGGACGTGCACCTGTCCATCGACAACATCTCGGCCGGCCACACCCGCCAGGCGACCGACCTGATCGTCGGCTACCTCGACCACGTCGGACGCACCGGTGGCCCGGCCGTCGTCGAGCGGGCCTGGCGGCGGGTGCGGCGCGGCTACGCTTCGTTCGCGTTCTTCGTCGAGCCGCATCTGGCCAGACGCCTGCTGATGAGGCGGGCCGCCGCATGAGCTCCGACACGAGGAGGGCGCGCCGGTGAGCACCCTGGACCCGCGGCTGCTGGCGCTGCCGTTCTACGAGCGGCCGCACCGCGAGCTGGCCGAGGTGCTCGGCCGGTTCTGCGACACCCACGCCGAACTGGCGGCGGCGGCCCGCACCGGCGCGCCGGAGAAGTACACCGCCCGCGTGCTGCGCGCGCTGGGGGACGCGGGCCTGCTGACGCCCACCGACCTGCGTGGCCTGTGCCTGACCAGGGAGGCCCTGGCCTACACCGAGGACCTGCTCGACTTCGCGTTCTCGATCCAGGCGCTGGCCGCCTGGCCGATCCAACGTCACGGCACCGACGAGCAGAAGCGGCGCTGGCTGCCCGGCATGGCCCGCGGCGAGCTGGCCGGCGCGTTCGCGCTCTCGGAGGAGCAGGCCGGTTCGGACGTCGCAGCGCTCGCCCTGCGTGCCGTCCCGGACGGGGACGGCACGGGATATGTCCTGGACGGGCACAAGACGTGGATCGCCGGTGCGGCGGGCGCCGACGTCTTCTGCGTGGTGGCCCGCACCGGCGACGGCCCGGCCGCGCTCGGCCTGACCGCGCTGCTCGTCCCGGCCGGCACACCGGGCCTGCGGATCGAACCGATCGACATGCTGGCCGAACGCGACATCGCCCGGCTGGAGTTCGACGGCTGCCGGGTTGCGGCCGACGCCGTCCTGGGCAGCCGGGGCGGCGGGTTCGTCGTGGCCATGGAGCTGCTCGAACGCTTCCGCCTCACCGTCGGCGCGGCGGCGCTCGGCTTCGCCCGCCGGGCCGCCGACGCCGCCCTGGCCAGGGCCCGGGGGCGGGCCGCGTACGGCGGGCGGCTGTTCGACCTGCCGACGGTGAAGGCCAGCCTCGCCGACGTCGAGGTGCGGCTGAACGCCGCCGCGCTGCTGGTGGCCAGGGCCGCCTGGGAGGCCGACCGGGGCACCCCGCCGGCCAGGCACGCAAGCATCGCGAAGCTGTACGCCACCGAGGCCGCCCAGCAGGTCGTGGACGCGGCCGTGCAGGTGTTCGGCGCCGCCGGGCTGGTGCGCGACAGCCTGCCGGAGCGGCTGTACCGGCAGATCCGGTCGCTGCGGATCTACGAGGGCGCCTCCGAGGTGCAGCGGCTCGCCATCGCCGACGCCCTGCCACCGGCCGCGTCGCATGTTTCCCGGACGGACGCGGGCCGTCCACCGAAGACGCTGAAAGCGAGTTCTTCTCATGAGGAGTGAGTCCGCGGCGCGGTACCGCTGTGTCGGGATCGGGGCCGGACCGGCCAACCTGAGCCTGGCGGCCATGCTGCACGGCGACCCGGAGACGCCGAACCTGGTCATCGACCGGAAGGCCGAGTTCAGCTGGCACGACGATCAGCTCATCCCCGGGGCGGCCCTGCAGGTGTCGCTGTTCAAGGACCTGGTCAGCCTGTCCGACCCGACCAGCCCGTTCTCGTTCATGGCGTATCTGCACGACCGCGGGCGGATCTACCACTACCTCAACGCGCAGTTCGACAGCGTCCCCCGCGAGGAGTTCCGCAACTACCTGGACTGGGCCAGCAGCCGCATCGAGAACGTCGTGTTCGGCGAGGAGGCGCGGTCCGTCGACTTCGTCGGTGACACCTTCGTCGTGCGGACCGACAAACGCACCCTGCTCGCCGACAACGTGGTGGTCGGCGTCGGCACCGTACCGTGGGTGCCGCAGTTCGCCCGCCCGCACCTGGGCGGCACCCAGTTCCACGTCAGCGAGTTCCGGTCGAGGGCCGCCGGCCTGCGCGACCGGCGGGTGGCGGTGATCGGCGGCGGCCAGTCCGGTGCCGAGGCGTTCCTCGACCTGATCTCCCGGCCGGACGGCGAGCTGCCGCACCGGGTGTCGTGGCTGTCCCGCCGACGCAACTACTTCCCGCTCGACGACTCGCCGTTCACCAACGAGTTCTACATGCCCTGCCACTCCGACTACTTCGCCGAGCTTGGCCCGAGCGTGCGGGCCGAGGTCAACAGCCAGCAGGTGCTGACCAGCGACGGCATCTCCGAGGCCACCGCCCGGGAGATCTACCAGCGGATCTACGTCCACCGGTTCATCACCGGCGCCCCGCAGCTGACCGGGCTCTACCCCAACCGCGAGGTGGTCAGCGTCGAGCCGTGCTCGCCGGAGGGCTGGAGCATCTCCGTCCGGCACAACGACCCGGCGAGCTGCCTGGAGATCTTCGAGGCGGACGTGATCATCTGGGCCGCCGGGTTCCGGCCGGCCCCGATGGACTTCCTGGCGCCCCTTCAGCCGCGTCTGGAACGGGAGAACGACGAGTATCAGGTGGACGCCGACTTCGCCGCCTGCTGGGACGGCCCGGCCGACCGGAACCTGTTCCTGCAGAACGCCGCCCGCGGGCAGCGCGGCCTCGCCGACCCCAACCTCAGCCTCAACGCCTGGCGCAGCCAGCGCATCGTCGACCGGATCCGCGGCGTCCGCAGCAGGGACCAGCACCCGGCGTTCATCGAATGGTCGCCCAAGACAGGAGCCCGCTGACCATGGACGCTGGGGCTGGGG
>NZ_CAAAFS010000235.1:0-8484 GCF_900634755.1 Protofrankia symbiont of Coriaria myrtifolia | reverse complement strand
GTCGAAGGGCGTGCGATCATGGCGAAGCCGCACGCCCGGAGCCCGCTCTTCCAGAGATGCTGACCATGGGGGCCGTGGACGCCGACGTTGTCGTGGTCGGGGCCGGCGTGGTCGGCTGCCTGGTGGCCACCGAGGTGCTGGCCCGCGTGCCGCGCCGGCGGGTCATGGTGGTCGACAGGGGGCTGGCCGGTGGGGGAGCGTCCCGGTTCTCCGCCGGGCTGCACTTCCCGCGCGGGGCCACCCCGCGGGTGCGGGCGATGAGCGCCTACAGCCAGCGCTGGTACGCCGACCTGTGCCGACGCGACCCCCGGGTGCCGATCCACCCGGTGGGCATGACGGTGGTCAGCGCCGACGAGGCCACCGTCCGGGAGCACTACCTCCCCGAAGCGCGGCTGCGCCCGCTCCCCGAGGCGCGGCTCCCCGAGGCGCGGCTGCGCCCGGCCGAGCGGGGCTGGGACGGTGACGGCGCCCACCACGCCGACGTCGCGGCGCTCACCGAACTGCTGGCCGCCCGGCTGCGCGGCCGCGCGGCGTTCCGGGAGGGCAGCGCGGTCACCGCCGTGCGGTCCACCCCGGACGGCGTCGTTCTCACATTGGGTAGCGGCATCCGGCTCACCGCCAGCCGTGTCGTGCTGGCGCCGGGCCCCTGGCTGCCCTGGCCGCTGCTGCTCGCCCCGCTCGGCGTCCGCGTCAAGAAGGTCGTCGCCCTGCACGTCGAACGGCCCGTCGCCCCGCACGACCGTGCGACCGTCTTCCACGACGAGGACGCCTTCCTGCTGCCGCTGGCCCACCGCGGCCACTGGCTGTTCAGCTACACGTCACCCGACTGGCACGTCACCCCGGACGCGCTGACCGGCGGGCTGTCCGCCGACGACCTCGACCGCGGCCGGGCGGTTCTGGAGCGCCACGCCCCGGCGCTCGCCCCGTACTGCGTCTCCGGCCGCGTGTTCTGCGACGCCTACAGCCCTGACCGCGCGCCGATCGTGCGCCCGGTCACCGCCGACGGCCGGGTGCTGTTCGCCGGCGCGGCGGGCGGCTCCGGCTACCGGCTGGCCCCCGCGATCGCCGCCGCGGCCGCCGACCTGCTCGACGGGCTCGACGAGAAGGACACCGCATGATCATTGACCGTTTTGACGCCACCGCGCTCTCCGCGGCGTTCGGGATCGACATGGGCTCGGTCGACGGGCTGGGCACCGGCGCCGCCTGGGGCCGTGTCGCGCCGGGTGTCGCCACGACACACCAGCGGCACGACGAGACCGAGCTGCTGGTCATCGTCGCCGGCCGCGGCGAACTCGCCGTGGGAGCCGCGCACCACCCGGTCGCCGCGGGCACCGTCGCCCTGCTCGAGCCGTTCGAGGACCACGTCGTGACGAACACCGGGGAGGAGGACCTGGTCTTCCTCACCCAGTACTGGCGTGACGGCGCCCGCGCGGTGTCCTCGGCCACCCCGGCGGCCAGCGAGCACGGCGGCCGCCCGGTGTTCGTCTTCTCGACGCCGCCCACCCCCAACGGCGACCTGCACCTCGGTCACCTTGCCGGCCCGTACCTGGGCGCCGACGCCTACGTCCGGTTCCAGCGGATGAACGGTGCCAGCGCCTGGCACCTGACCGGCAGCGACGACTTCCAGTCCTACGTGGTCGACCGTGCCCGCCGGGAGGGCCGGTCGAGCGCCGAGGTGGCCGCGCACTACAGCGCCGAGATCGCGGAAACCCTGCGGCTGATGGACATCCCGCTCGACCAGTACACCGTCACGAACGCCGACCCCGGCTACGTCCCCGCGCTGAAGGACTTCTTCACCAGGCTGGTCGACGCCGGCGCGATCGCCCCGGCCGACGGGCCGGCGCTGTTCGACCCGCGGACCGGTCAGTACCTCTACGAGGTCGACGTCCACGGCGGCTGCCCGGGCTGCGGCGAGGCCACCGCCGGCAACATCTGCGAGCTGTGCGGCGAGCCGAACACCGTGGTCGACCTGGCCGGCCCCGTCGCCGGGCCATCCGGCGAGACGCCCGTCACCGGCACGGCCCGCCGCTACGTGCTGCCGCTGCACGAGCACGCCGACGCGGTGCTCGACCACCAGCGCCGCGGCCGCGTCCCGGCCCGGCTGCGGGAGCTCGCCGCCCGGCTGTTCCGCCGGGGGCGGATCGACATCCCGGTCAGCCATCCCAGTGACTGGGGGATCATCCCGCGTGAGGCGGACGGCGCCGGCCAGGTGATCTGGGCCTGGCCGGAGATGGCCTTCGGCTTCCTGCACGGCATCCAGCGGTTCGGCGAGCGCCTCGGCCGCGACTGGACGGCAGCCAGGCCGGCCGACGACTGGAAGGTCGTCCACTTCTTCGGCTACGACAACAGCTTCTACCACGCGATCCTCTACCCGGTGCTCTACCGGCTCGCCCTGCCCGGCTGGACGCCGGACATCGACTACCACGTCAACGAGTTCCTTCTCTACGACGGCCTGAAGTTCTCCACCAGCCGCCGGCACGCCGTCTGGGGCAAGCAGATCCTCGACGCCGACAGCGTGGACGCGGTGCGCTACTTCCTCGCCCGCAACCGTCCCGAGGTGGAGCGGACGAACTTCACACTCGACGCCTACGAGCACACGCTCACCACCACCCTGATCGGCACCTGGCAGGCCTGGCTGCACGACCTCGGCCAGCGCGTGGCCGACCGCTACGACGCGGTGGTCCCCGACGCCGGCAACTGGACGCCCGAGCACGCCGGGTTCCTCGGCCAGCTCGCCGCCCGGCTCGGCGCGCTGGCCGCCAGCCTCCAACCCGGCGGCTTCTCGCTCAACCAGGCCGCCGCCGAGTTGGACGCCCTGGTCACCGACACGGTCCGGTTCAGCCGTCGGGAACGCGCGCTGGCAGCGGCCGGCGGCATGCCGGACGAGGTGCGCACGACCACGGCCCTGGAGCTGGCCGCCGCCTGGCTGCTCGCGCACGCGGCCACGCCGGTGATGCCGCGTTTCGCCGCCCGGCTGGCCGAAGCCCTCGGCCAGCCGGCGCCGCGGCGGTGGCCCGCCACGGTCGAGCTGGTCCCGCCGGGTAGCAAGATCGCCCTTGCTCAGGTCACGTTCTTCCACCCGCCCCGGCCGCTCGGCCCGCTCGGTGCGGCCCACGCGGCCGAACACCCGTCGGACGCCTCGCGGACCCAGCCCAGCGGGAGCCTTGCGTGATCAACGAACTTCTGGCGTCCACGCCGAACCGTGGGACGCTGCACGTCACCAGGCTGGCCGGCACCCGCGAGATCCCACTCGCCGAGGTCTGGCGACTGTCCGGCCTGGTCGCGGCCGGGCTGCGCGCCCGCGGCCTCGGCGCGGGCGACCGGATCGGCATCCTCGCCGCCAACAGCCTCGAGTGGGTGGTGCTCGACCTGGCCGCCCTGCGCCTGAAGGTCGTCACCGCCGGCCTGGAACCGGGCAAGTTCACCCCCACCCGCGAACTGATGGAGCGCTACAGCCTCTCCCTGCTGTTCACCGACCGTCCGTGCGACGTCCCCGGCGTCGAGCGGCTCACGACCCTCCTCGACGACCTGCCCGACGCGGCTGGCACGGCTGGCACGGCTGGCGCTGACGACACGTCCGGCGCCGACAACACGACTGGCGCGGCCGGCGCGGTCGGCGCGGCCCCGCCGCCACCGGTCAGGTACGCCCCCGACGAGATCACCACGATCAAGTTCACCTCGGGGAGCACCGGCACGCCCAAGGGCCTCGGCGCCACCGTCGGCAGCATCGACAGCTCGCTGGACGCCGTCCAGGACATGTTCGGCCACGGCCCCGGCGACAATCTGCTGGTGTTCCTGCCGCTGTCACTGCTCCAGCAGCGTTACTGGGTGTACTCGGCGCTGCGGTACGGCCACGACGTCACGGTCTGCACCTACGAGTCGGCGTTCGTCGCACTCACCCAGGTGCGGCCGACCGTCGTCATGGGCGTGCCCGGCTTCTTCGAAAGCGCCCGCGGCCAGATCGAACGCCACGCCCGGCGCACCGGCCGGGACCTCGCCGATGTGGCCCGCGACATCTTCGGCGGCCGCATCCGCTACCTGTGGACGGGCTCGGCGCCCGCCGACCCCGCCACCCTCGCGTTCCTCAACCGGCTCGGCCTGCCGATCTACGAGGGCTACGGCCTCAACGAGACGTGCATCGTGGCCAAGAACCATCCGGGCGCGCACCGGGCGGGCAGCGTCGGCCGGGTGCTGCCGGGCAAAGAGGTGATCATCGGCGACGACGGGGTGATCAGCGTCCGTGCCGAGCACCCGGTGAACCGGCGGTACGACTACTGCGAGCCCGGCGACAGCGAGCGGGTCTTCGGCACGGACGGTGTCGTGCGCACCGGCGACCTCGGACACCTCGACGCCGACGGCTTCCTGTTCGTCCTCGGCCGCGCCGACGACACGATCGTGCTGGACAACGGCAGGAAGATCGTCGTCAGGCAGATCGAGGAGCACCTGAAGGCCAGCCCGGCGATCGCCGAGTGCGTGCTCTACTGCCCGGCCCAGACCGAGCTGGTGGCGGTCGTCTCACCGGCGTCGGTGCCGGTGGACACCGGCGCCATCGCCGCGCAGCTCACCGCCACCAACCGGGCGCTCGGCGGCGACCAGTACATCCACCGGGTCGTGGTGGCCGACGAGCCGTTCAGCATCGGCAACGGTCTGCTGACGTCCCAGTACAAGCCCAGGCGCAAGCAGATCCGGGCGGTGTACCAGCGCCAGCTCGGCGACCCGAGGAAGGGAATCCATGCGGCCTGACAGCATGCGGCCCGACAGATCCATGCGGCCCGACGTCGAGACCGCCGCCCGGGAGAACCTGGCCGCGGTACTGGCCGCCGACATCGCCCCCGAGGAGATCCAGCCCGACGTCGGCCTCACCGCCGCCTACGGGCTGACCTCGCTGAACAAGGTCCTGTTCCTGACCTCGCTGTGCCGGGACACCGGCGTCGACACCGCCCACCTCACCGAGGACGACCTGGCCAGGATGCACACCCTGCGCGACTGTGTGGACATCCTGTCCAGGCACGTCCCGGCGGGGGCCTGACCGGTGGCCCGGTACCCGGTGGACTGGCACACGGCCGGTCCGGCAGTCCTGAGCAACGACCACGTCCGCCTCGCACCCGTCACCGAGGCCGACCGGGAGCCGCTGCGGGCGATCGCCCTCGACCCGGACATCTGGCGGTACTTCGTCTCCCGGGTGGAGTCCGACGCCGACTTCGAGGCGTTCTTCGACGCCACCCTCGCCGACCACTTCGCCGGCCGGCGATGCGTCTTCGTCATCACCGACCGGCGCACCGGCCGGACCGCGGGCAGCATGAGCTACGGCAACCTCTCCGAGCCGGACGCCCGGCTGGAGATCGGCTGGTCGTGGCTCGGCCGCGACTTCCGCGGCACCGGGACCAACCGGTGGGCCAAGCTGCTGCTGCTGGAGCACGCCTTCGAACGCCTGGGCGCACTGCGGGTGGAATTCAAGACCGACGTACTGAACACCCGGGCCCGCCGCGGCCTGCGCAACATCGGCGCCGTCGAGGAGGGCGTACTGCGCAGCTACAACCCCATGCCGGACGGCCGCCGCCGCGACGCGGTCTACTACAGCGTCCTGGCCGACGAATGGCCGCTTGTGAAGAAGACCCTCACCGAACACCCGAAGGTCCGCCCGTGAGCGTGTCGGGGGAGGCCGAATGACCATCCTGATCAGGGCGGACGGGCCGCCGTCGGAGCTGGGTCGGACCCACGGGGCGGCGCTGGCGGGGCGACTGCGGTCGTTCGTGGACGACCACGTCTGCCGGCTCGGCCGGCTGCTGCCCGGCCCGGTGACGCTCGACGGCCTGCGCCCGACGATCGCCCGCCACCGCGCGGAGATCGAACGGGCCACCCCGCGGCTCGCGGCCGAGGTCGCCGCGCTCGCGTCCGGCGCGGGCCTGACCGAGGACGAGGCCTGGCTGCTCCAACTGCGACGCGAGATCCTCGGCTACACCCGAATCCCCACCGCGGGCGACTGCACCACCTACGCGACCGTCCACCCGGGGGCCGCCGGCCCGCTGCTCGCCCAGACGGTCGACCTGGGCGGCGACCTCGACGACCAGATCGCCGTCCTCGACGTCGCCTCGCCGGTCGGCCGCTCGCTCGTGCTGAGCTTCGGTGGCCTGCTCGGATACCTCGGCCTCAACAGCCGCGGCCTCGCGGTCGGGATCAACCTCGTCCTGGGCGGCGACTGGCGGGCAGGTCTGCCCCCGTACCTGGCGATTCGGCACCTGCTCGACACGGCGGCGAGCGTCGCCGAAGCGCTCGACGTCCTCCGAGGCCTGCGGCTGGCCAGCTCCCGGTCGCTGACGCTCTGCGATGCCACCCGGGCGGTCTGGGTGGAGATCCTCGGTGAGGAGCTACGGACCATGCAGGCGCCGCGGACCGTCCACACCAACCACTTCCTCCACCCCGATCTCGTTCCCCACGACGAGATCAACGTGTTCGCCCGCAACTCCTCCGTCCGCCGGCTCCAGGCGGCCACGGCGGCGCTCGCCACCCTCGGCGAGGACCCCGAGGAGCACCTCGCGCTGCTGTCCACCCCGCCCATCCGGGTCCCCGACAACGGCGACATCCGCCGGGAACGCACAGTCGCCGCAGCAGTCCTGCTACCAGCCCTCGGAGAACTACGCCTCCGCCCCGGCGACCCCTCCCTGTCCACCACCCAGACGTTCCGGTTGAAGTAGCAAGCACGGCGACGATCCACCACCACGACGTGCGGCCCACCGGGGCCGGCCAGCCGCCGTGACTCCCGCAGCCCCCTGACCAGCCCCCGACGAACTTCCAGCACCGACCACCAGTTATCCAGCCATGCGCGCACCGTCCGGGCGAGGCCGGGGATCTCAATGGTGACCGCGATCCAGAGCAGGTCAACGTCAACCCGCGAAGTACCTGTGTACAAGATGGTTACGCATACCGGCGATCCCCGCCTGGGGAACATCTGGATAGCTTCTCGGCTGGAATCCGCTGAAGGAAAGGAACGCTCAATGCGCGCGGTGCGAAATTCTGCTGAAGGTATCTCGGTGGTCGCCGTGGACGAGCCCACGGGGGCGGGTGTTCGCCTCGAGGTGACTTCCGTCGGAATCTGCGGGTCGGACGTGAACCTCGCCGCCGGTCTCGGGGGCTTCACCTATGGACACGAGTTCGCGGGGGTCGCCGCGGACGGGCGCGAGTACGCGGTCGAGCCCAACATCCACTGCGGGCGGTGCGAGCAATGTCGGCTCGGGGCGACGCAGCGTTGTACGGATGCCGGGCACGGCTTTCTTGGCGTGTACCAGGACGGCGGCATGTGTGACGCGATCGTCGTGCCCGACTACACACTCGCCCCGCTCCCCACGGGGTTGCCCGGGCGCGACGCCTGCCTGGTGGAGCCGGCGTCGGTCGCCTGGCACGGTGTCCAGCGGGCGGCGCTTGCACCGGGGGAGAGGTTGGCTGTCGTCGGCGGCGGATCGATCGGCCTGCTGACGGTCGCGGCCTCGCGCCGAATGGGCTTCCAGGTGGATCTCGCTGCCCGCCATCCCCATCAGGCCGCGGCCGGTGAACGCCTCGGCGCCGGCTCCGTGGACGGCGGCTACAACGTAGTCATCGACGCCGCCGGCAGCGAGGCGGGCCTCGCGAGATGTGTCGAACTCGCGCGTCCCGGCGGTCGGGTCGTGTTGTTGGGTGTCTACCAACCGACCATTCCGGTACCGGGAATGATCAGTCTAGTCAAGGAGTTAAGCTTCGTCAACGCCGTGGCCTGCGGGCGCCGCGACGGCGTCCGTGAGTTCGAGCGGGCGGCCGCGATGCTGGCGGAAAACCCGGGCATCAGCTCGACCGTCATCACGCACCGCTTCCCGTTGGCCGACGCGGCGGAGGCGTTTCGCGTGGCTGGGGACCGATCGGCCGGCGCGATCAAAGTCGTCCTCCATCCCTGAACGCCCGGCGACAAGTGATCGGGTGCGGCTCGGGTCTGATCGCGCGGATGCGCGCCCACGTCGCTACGCGGCCGCTGCTCTGGGACAAGGTGTGCCCGATGATCGTCGAGGTCGGTCACGCCGACAGCGATGGCACCTGCGTCGTCCACATCCTGGATCTCGGGCTGGTTCTCGCCGGGGATCTGATCGACAACCGCGGACTCCGACATAGCCGCGACACCTCGATAATCTCCTACGCCGCACCGGCGCCACCCGCTTGACCCGCCCACGTCCACTTTTGTTAACTCGCCGATCGCGCTGCCTGCCGACCGGTAACACCCTGCCAACAATCGCCGCCGCGGTGTCCGGGAATTCAGAAAATCATCGTTTAATTGGAATTTTCAATGGTACGGAGAACTCGTTGTTTAATACTGATTAGGTGCCTATGCTGTGACTGACCGAAATGCGGAGCACGCGGCACGCGGAGCGCCGGATGCGAAGGAAATCTCCCATGAGTCGGGCTGTACAGCCAGAATCGTCCGCCGACCTGATTCCGAATGAACTCCGGCTGATCCTAGTG
>NZ_CAAAFS010000234.1:0-3167 GCF_900634755.1 Protofrankia symbiont of Coriaria myrtifolia | reverse complement strand
TTAGGTGCCTATGCTGTGACTGACCGAAATGCGGAGCACGCGGCACGCGGAGCGCCGGATGCGAAGGAAATCTCCCATGAGTCGGGCTGTACAGCCAGAATCGTCCGCCGACCTGATTCCGAATGAACTCCGGCTGATCCTAGAGATCTTCAGCCCCGCCAATCGGCATGACCCGTTCCCCTTCTACCGGGAACTGCAGGAGGCCGGGCCCGTGCATCGGTCGCCGCTGGGGCTGAGCCTGCTTACCCGCTACGACGAGTGCGTCACGGTGCTCACCAGCTCGGACTGGGGTCACGACCAGGAGGTCGAACAGCTGCATCCAGAGGAGCAGGAAGCGTTCCCGCCGGTGTTCATGTGGATGGAGCCGCCGGACCACACCCGGCTGCGCGGCCTGGTGAGCAAGGCGTTCACGCCCGGCCGGATCGCCGCGCTGCGTCCCAGGATGATCGAACTGGTGAACGAGCTGCTGGACGCCGCTCTGGCGGCCGGCGAGTTCGATGCAATCACGGGACTGGCCTACCCGATGCCGCTGACCATGATCTGTGAAATCCTCGGCATTCCTCGCTCGGACCACGAGCAGATCCAGGAGTGGTCGCAGGTCCTGACCCGGGGCTTGGACCCGGACCACCTGCTGCCACCGGCAGCGAAGGCCGCGCGCACCGAGGCGACGCCGAAGTCCCTCGGCTACCTGCGGGAGCTGATCGAGCAGCGGCGCACCGGCCCCGGCACGGACCTGATCAGCGCGCTGGCACAGGTTGAGGAGCGGGGTGACCGACTCAGCGAGGAAGAGATGCTGGGCACGATCATCTTCCTGATCATCGCAGGCCATGAGACCTCGGTGAACCTGGTCGGCAACGGCCTGCTGGCCCTGCTGCGCCACCCCGACCAGCTGGCACTGCTCCGCAAGCGCCCGGAGCTGGTCCGGCCGGCGGTGGACGAGCTGTTGCGCTACGACGGGCCCGCGCATCTCAACACCCGATCCGCGAAACGACGCACCACACTCGGCGATCACGTCTTCGAGGAGGGTGACGGCGTGGTCACGCTGCTGGCCTGCGCCAACCGTGATCCCCGCGCGTTCGACGATCCCCAGCGGCTGGACCTGACCCGGTTCGACGGGCACGCGCCGGTATCCCGGCACCTGGCGTTCTCGCTGGGCCACCACTACTGCCTGGGCGCGCCACTGGCCGCCCTGGAAATGGCAACCATGCTGGAAGGCATCCTGGCCAGGGTGAAGAAGATGGAACTGGTCGATGACAACCCGCCGTACAAACCGAATGTGCTGATTCGCGGCCTGTCCGAGCTTCGGGTCCGATTCAGCGGCTGAGCCGGCATTCGGGGAACGAAAAGGAGTACGGCGTGACCACGGTGTCCGGTCCAGCTCCCGTCGAGTTCGATGGTTTTCACCCGATGTATCGGGAGAACCCGTATCCCAGCTACCGGCGGGCCCGTGCCGCGGGCGCGTTCTGCCCGTTCCAGCTCGGTCCGGTGCCGGTGCACATCGCCACCCGGTACGAGGCCGCTTCCGCGATCTTGCAGAGCCCGGACTGGGGCCACGGTTACCGCGACGGGATCAGCCCGTTCCGGCCGAACGTGAAAGCCGAGGACGTGGCCGGCTCGTTCCTCGCCATGGACCCGCCGGACCACACTCGGCTGCGGGCCCTGGTCGGCAAGGCGTTCACTCCGCGCATGGTCGCCCGGCTTGCGCAGAGCATCGACGCACTGGTGCGAAAGCTGGTCGACGCGGGTGCCGAACAGGGCGAGCTCGACGTGGTGGGTGGGCTGGCCCGGCCGGTGTCCATGGCAGTGATGTGCGAACTGATCGGCATCCCGCAACAAGACTCGGCCACCTTCGGCGACTGGGGCCGCGCCATCGCGCGCGGCACCGATCCCGATTTCACGCTCACCGCCGAGGACATCGAGAACCGCCACGCCGCGTCGGAGGCGTTCGCCGCCTACTTCCGTGACCTGATCGCGTTCCGTCGCGCCAGGCCGGCCGAGGACCTGGTGAGTGGGCTGGCCGCCGTCGAGGAACGCGGCGATGTGCTCACCGAACGGGAACTGCTGGGCGTGCTGTCCCTGCTCTGGGTGGCGGGAGTGGAGACCACGGTCAACCTGATCGGCAACGGCGTTCTGGCCCTGCTGCGTCATCCCGAGCAGCAACGGCTGCTACGCGACCGGCCGGAACTCGCGGCGTCCGCGGTGGACGAGATGTTGCGCTACGACCCACCGGTGCATTTCACCATCCGGGTCGCGCTCGCCGACATCACGGTATCCGGCCACCGGTTCCGCCGAGGCGACGGCGTCGTCGTGCTGATGGCGTCCGCCGGCCGGGACGAGTCGGTGTTCCCCGACGCGGACACCTTCGACATCACCCGATACGCCGGCGCCACGCCCGCCCGCCGACACCTCGGCTTCGGCCTGGGCCCGCACTACTGCCTCGGCGCCCCGCTGGCCAGAATGGAGGCCGAGGCCGAGATCACCGAACTGCTGCGGCGCACGCCCGAACTACGGCTAGCCAATGACAATCTCAGCTGCCTGACCAGCCTGGCACACCGCGGCGTGTCGGCGCTGCCGCTGGCCCTCGATGGCAGGAGAGCGTGGCCATGTGGACGAAACAGCGATTTCTGGAGTTCGTGAAGACGCTGAACAGTCAGGATTGGGAAGAACTCGCCGCGCAGTTCATGGCTGAGGAACTGCTCGTGCATACCCCGGGCGATGGCAAGCTGGTCGGCCGGCGGAACTTCCTGGACCTGTTCTTCATCCCCATGCACAACGGTGTCGAGGAATACTTCCACCCCAAAACTCTCGTGCTGGACGAGCCCTGGCTGTTCGTGGAGGCCGTGCTGGAATATCGGTGCGTGCGCGACCACCCGACGTTCCCGGTCCAGGCATTGAACGCCGGCACCACACTGTGGGTCGACTACTTCTTCCTGTACGGCTTCACCGGCGACCGCATCGCCTCGCTCAAGGCCGTCCGCTATGACGGTCGGCTGACCGACACCCCGGCCGGAATCACTCCTGGACTAGGCTCCCGGCTCCCCAGCACCATCACCGAGGGGTAACCCATGACGCTGCCAGTAGTCGCCCCCGCCGTGGAGTTCGGTATCACTCACTTCGGGTATGCGTTCGGCGAGGACCAGAGCGTCGAAGAGACCGCCACGGTATAT
>NZ_CAAAFS010000233.1:0-2290 GCF_900634755.1 Protofrankia symbiont of Coriaria myrtifolia | reverse complement strand
AGCCCAATTTCATCTACACGTTGTTGGCACGACGGCAGTACTGGCAGCGGTTGGTCGACAATCCGGAGTTGGTACCGCAGGCCGTCGAAGAGCTGTCGCGTTATATTCCGCTCGACGCTTCGGCCAAGCTTGCGCGGATTGCCACCGAGGATATCGAGCTGGGTGGACAATTGGTGCGTGCCGGTGAGGCTCTGCTGGTACAGCTGGACTCGGCCAACCGGGACGAAGCGGTTTTCGACCACCCGAACGAGCTCGACTTTGATCGCGCGGACAACCCCCATATCGCGTTCGGGCACGGGGCGCACCATTGTCTCGGCGCTCCGTTGGCGCGGCTGGAGTTGCAGGTGGCGCTCGGCACCCTGGTGCGACGCTTGCCTGGCCTGCGGCTGGCCGTGCCGGCGGATGAGGTGCAGTGGCGGTCGGATCGGCTGGTGCGCGCCCTGCCGGTCCGCTGGTGAGAGGCTTGAGTGACGGCCGATCGTCGGCGCATCGCGGTAGATCACGATGCCTGCATCGGTTCCGCGCTGTGCGCGGGCACCCTGTCGAACCGGTTCATGATCGTTAATGACAAGTCCGAGCCTCGTGTCGCACCTCCGAGGCGTTGTTGTCGATTCAGGGGACGGCGAAGTTGGTGGTGAACAGCCAGACCTTGTCGGCGAGTCGAGGACGCCGGCTGGCCCGACGGGATCGACCTGTAGCACCACATTCGCTCGCGGCTGAGCGCTCAGGGTGGCGCTCCTCTGAGGGTCGACATCGGGTAGGAGTCGGCGTCGCTGTCAGGGCCATCTTCTGGCGGACGGCGCTCACTGGTCAGGGGCACCGGCCTGCCGGCGAGCGGGCTGCGGCTGGGCCTCGTCGTCCGGGGGCAGGTCCCGGTCGAGGGCGCGGAGGCTGTCGGCGACCCGTTGGAGCACGGCCAGGTCGTCGAAGAACTCGATCGGTGTGGAAGTGCCGGAGGCTGCCGGCCGCAGGGGCAGGTGATCGACCGTCTCTCCGTCCATCGGCTCTCCATCCATCGGTGTGGACGGCGCTCCGGGTCGAGGAATCGGCCCGGCCCGGTCCGGAGCACCTTACCGGCAGTGGTGGAAGCAGACTATGTCAGGCACCATGCGTACGATGTGTGAGAAACGCCCCTTATAGGTGTGGGGGAGTTGGTATTTTTCTACAGACGTACTCCTCGAATTCTGGTACTCAGCTTCAGGATCGTCCTATTTCAGGCCGGAATGGACGAAGGCGTTGACGATGTGTCGCTGGAGCACCAGGTAGAGGCCGAAGATCGGTAGGCAGGCGAGCCCGGAGGCGGCCATGATCCCGCCCCAGTCGTTGCCCTCGGTCCCGCCGAGGAAGCCGCGCAGCCCGAGCTGGATCATGGAGTTTGCCTGCTGGAGCGCCATGGACGGCCAGAAGTACTCGTTCCAGGCGTTGATGAACAGCACGATGCCCAGCGCCGCCAGCGCCGGCCGCAGGTTGGGCACGACGACGGTCCACAGCGTCGACCAGGACGACCGGCCGTCGACGCGGGCCGCCTCCAGCACCTCCTTGGGGAAGCTTTCCATGTGCTGGCGCAGCAGCAGGACGCCGAGCGCTGTGCACAGTGTCGGAATGATCACTTCGGCGAGTGTGTTCAGCAGGCCGAACTCGAACAGCAGCGTGTAGTTGGACACCATCGTCACCTGGAACGGCACCAGCCACGTCCCCACGAACAGCAGGTAGAGCAGCCGCTGCCCGCGGAAGCGCCAGGCGGTGAAGGCGTACGCGGCGAGCAGGCCGGTCAGCAGCTGCCCGATGGCGGTCAGCGACGCCACGACGAACGTGTTGAGCAGCATCTGCCCGATCGGGATCACGTCCGCGGCGTGCCGGTAGTTGCCGATCGACAGCGGCCAGGGCAGCAGCGACGTGTCGTAGATGTCGCCGGGGCGGCGCAGCGACGTCGCGTACATCCAGCAGATCGGGAAGATGCAGGCAACGCTGAGGACGGCCAGGACGGCATGGCCGACGAACGAGCTCAGCGGTGACCGGCCGCCGACCGGCCCGCCGGCCCCGCCGTGGCCGCGGTGGCCGTGCCGGCGCCAGCGGCGTCCGCCACCATGGTCCCCGCCACCGCGCCGGCCACCGCCGCGGTTCCCGCCGTCGTCACGGTTCCTGCCGTCATGCTGCCCGCCGCTGTGTTGCCCGGGCGGCGGCACACCAGCGTCGCCTGCCGCCGGTGCGTCCGGCGTGGAGACGGCCATGAATCACTCCTCGTAGTCCTCGCGGTAGTTCCCGCGACATCGCTTCCCCGCCCCACAAC
>NZ_CAAAFS010000232.1:0-23393 GCF_900634755.1 Protofrankia symbiont of Coriaria myrtifolia | reverse complement strand
CAAGTGGTCGCTGTAGCAGCCACTTTCGTACTCATTTCTCGGGAGGTTGTTTCGCGGTTCGGGGGACGTGGTTGCCGGGTGGTCAGTTGTCGTGGAAGCTGAGTTTTTCGAACAGCCAGACCAGGAAGAGGGCGACCAGGCCGAAGACCAGGAAGAAGGCCAGGCCGGCGGCGGAGGCCAGACCCGCGTTGAAGCTCTTGAAGCAGTACTCCCAGAGCAGGTAGTAGGCGTTGGTCGTCGCGTCGTCGGGGCCGCCCTGGGTGAGCGCGTCGATCAGCGGGAAGGTCAGCTGGCCGGACAGCAGCACGGTCATGAGGGTCAGCAGGACCAGGGTCGGTGACAGCAGCGGCAGGATGATCCACCGGGTGATCTGCCGCCTGGTCGCTCCGTCGAGCTGGGCCGCGGCCGAGTACTCGTCGTTGATGTTGGCCAGGCCGGCGGTGACGACGAGGACGGCGAACCCGAGCAGGTGCCAACCGGTGATGCCGATGATGGCGAGCTGGGCCGGGCCTCGTTCGTGCAGCCAGTTGACCGGATGGCCGATCATACGGTCCACCAGCCCGTGCCGCGGGTCCAGCAGCCACATCCACATCGCCGCGCTGGCCACCGGCGGGACCAGCACCGGCGCGAACACCAGCGCGCGGTAGGCGCCGCCGGCCCGGCCGCGGATCCGGCGGGTGAGCAGGGAGATGATCGTGGGCAGCAGGACCGAGAACGGCAGCAGGAACACGATCGTTGCCACCGTCAGCCACAGCGAGTGCCTGAGCTCGGGGAGTTGGACGACCTGCTGGTAGTTGTCCAGTCCGACCGGCACCTTCGGCCGGGTCGGCAGCAGGTTCCACTGGTAGAAGGAGAGCTGGACGGCCTCGACCAGGGGACGGTAGGTCCACACGATCAGGCAGCCCAACCCCGGGGCGAGGTAGAGGAAGGGCGGCAGCGCCCGCAGTACCCGGCGCGCCACCGGTGGCCGGGCCGCCTCGACCGCCACGTGCTCGGCGGGCGCCGCGAGGGGAGCGAGCTCTACGAACATGCTGCTCGCCCCTGTCCTGCCGGCGTCCGGCCGGTGGCTGGGTTCCGGTTGGCTGCCTGGGTGGCGGCCTGGTCGATGTGTCGTGCCATGTCGCTCTCGTCGTTGTCGAAGAGGGTTTCCGCGGGGGCGAGCGTCACGACGCTGGCCACCACGGTGTCGGGGTAGATGTCGATGCGGCTGCAGGCCGCCGTGCGCAGCGCGCGGGCCCGGCCCGCGGGCGAGAGCAGGTCCGCGCCGAACGCGGTGGCCGGCGACACCCAGACCGGGATGCCGGCGAGCAGGCCGCAGCTGGCGTGGTGGGCGTGACCGGACAGGATGATCCGCACGTCGCTGCCCGCCACGACTCGCGCGAGCCGGTCGGGCTCACGCAGCGTCATCAGTTCGACGACGAGCATCGGCGACGGCACCGGCGGGTGGTGCAGGACGAGCACCGTCCCGTCCGGTGCCGGGCGGGCGAGCTCGTCGCGCAGCCACACGAGCTGGTCGTCGGTGAGATGGCCGCTGTCGTAACCCGGTGTGGTGCTGTCGAGCACCACGATCCGCAGGCCCGCGATCCAGTGGACGCTGTCGCACGGGATCGTCGAGAGGCCGTCGGTCGCCGGCGCGGCGCCCAGCAGCTCGCGGCGGAACGCCGTCCGCTCGTCGTGGTTGCCCATCGCGTAGATGACCGGGGCGCCCAGGTGGCGCGCGAGCGGTTCGACCACCGCCCGCAGCCGCCGGTAGGCGACGGGGGAGCCGCTGTCGGTGAGATCACCGGTCAGCAGCAGGCCCGCCACCGCGGTCCCGGAGTCCACGACCGCGCGGGCCGCGGACTCCAGGTTCGCGTGTGTGTCCACCCCGCCGTGCGGCAGTTCCCCGCCGTCGACGAGGTGGACGTCGCTGAACTGGATCAGGGTGTGGCGTGGCACCCGGGCCGGCGGTGCCGCCGGCACCGATGGCACCGGCGGCGTGGACGTCACCGATGTCACCGATGGCCCGGTCGGCACCGACGGCACGGTGTCAGCCCTTCGGGAGGAGCTTGGTCGCCTGCTCCTGCGCCGCGGTCAGCGTCGACTGCGGGTCGGCCCCGCTGTAGACCACCTTCTCGACGGCCTCGAGCATGCCGTCCCTGATCTGGACGTAGTTGTCACCGGGGAACGACGCTGTCGGGTACAGCCGGGCGAGCTGGTCGATGTTCGGCTTGATCAGCGTGTTCTTGGCCGCCCAGTCCTTCAGCGCGCCCGGGTCGTCGAGCAGGCTCGTGCGCAGCGGCAGGTAGCCGATCTTGCTGGTGATCTGGGTGTACGCCTCGTCGCTGGTCAGGAACTTGATGAGCTCCCAGGCCGCCCGCTGCCGGGCCGGGTCCTTGGCGAACATCAGCAGGGCCGCCCCGGAGTTGGTCGGCTGCACCTTCTTGCCGTCGAAGCTCGGCTCGTAGCCGGCCCGCAGCTCCCACGGCGGGTTCGCGCTGGTGGCGCCCTTGCGGAAGACCGCCTCGGCGGCGCTGCTCTCCAGGATCATGCCTACCTCACCGCGGGCGAACGCGGGGTAGGCCTGCTCCTGGGAGAGCTTGGGGCTGGCGCCGGAGTTGACCAGGTCCTGGGCCACCCTGACGGCCTCGACCGCGGGGGCGTCGGCGAAGGTGAGCCGGGTCTGGTCGTCGGAGATCACGGTTCCGCCGTTGGAGGCGACCAGGGACTGGTAGCACCAGTCATTGGTCTTCTTGGTCAGGCAGTCGATGTAGGCGCCGTCCTTGCCGGTCTTGCTCTTGATGGCCAGCGCGGCCGTCTTCACCTCCGCCCAGGTGGTCGGCGGCTTGTTCGGGTCGAGGCCGGCCTGGGTGAACAGGCTGGCGTTGTAGTACAGGATCGGCGTGGAGAACACGAACGGCACGGCGAAGGTCTTGCCCTCGACGTCACCGAGGGTGCGCGCGGCCGGCGCGAACGGGTGGGCGCCGCCGAAGTTCGCCTGCACGGCGTCGCGTCCGACGACGTCGTCGAGCGGGGTGGCGCCCAGGCCCTTGACGGCGTACCGGATGTCGCCGAAGACCAGCTGGCCGACGTCGGGCGGGTTGCCCGCCGCGATCTGACGCTGGATGCTGGCGGCCGAGGCCGACCCGTAGCCGCTCGCGGTCGCGGTCGCGGGCTTCTGGGCCGTCACCTTGATGTTGGGGTGGGCGGCCTGGAACCTGTTGATCAGATCGGTGAAGGTGTCCGTCCAGGCCCCGGCCTGCGACAGGTTGTAGCTCTCAAAGGTGATCGAGACCTGCTGGTCCGGACGGAGTTCGGGAACCACGGTGCTTCGGCTGGGCGGGTGCGCTCGTGCCACTGTCTCCGCATGCGGCGGCGGTCAGTGCCAGGGTGAGCGCGGCCGCCAGCCCCCCGAGCTGGCGCAGTTTTTTCACGGGATGCTCCTTGAGCGAGATGAACACGGCACCGGCGAGGACCGGGGCCGGGAAAGGCGTCGGACGTTTCGACAGGTTCGAAAGACCCGACGGCGGGACGGTTCGAGAAGGGCGGGGACGTCGAAGGCTGGTGATCAGACGGTGGACGCGTTCAGGAACATGCCCTTAGGAGCCGGCGACGGCGGCGGCGGAGTCATGGGCGTGATCGCGCTCGCGGGGGATGTCCCCGCTGGCCGGCTGCCAGACCAGCCGGCGGCCGCTGGCCCGGTCGAACAGGTGCACCCGGTCCGCGGGGACGCCGAAGGCCACCGGTTCGCCGGGACGCAGGCCGAGCGGCCGCGGCCCTCGGGCCAGCACCCGGGCGTCGCCCACCGCGCACTGGGCGACCTCCTCGCCGCCGAGGTTCTCCACCGTCTCCACCACTCCCCGGAACACGGGGGACTTCGACGTGAGTGACGTGGGCGAGGAAGCAGGCGGGGAGGAGATGGAGGAAGAGGCGGGGGACGCGGAGGAGACGGATGCCGGCGGGATCAGGACCAGGTGCTCCGGCCGGACGCCGAGGGTCACCTCGCGGGCGGGCTGGTCGTCCGCCGCCCACAGCGACAGCTCGACGCCGGGGGCGAGCACCTGGACGCGTCCGGCCCGGCTCTCGATCCGCGCGGGGAGCAGGTTCATCGCGGGCGAGCCCAGGAAACCCGCCACGAACACCGACGCCGGCTCGTCGTAGACGTCGGTGGGGGTGCCGACCTGCTCAAGCCGGCCGGCGTTGAGCAGGGCCACCCGGGTGGCCATGGTCATGGCCTCGACCTGGTCGTGCGTGACGTAGACGATGGTTGAGCCGAGCGTGTGGTGCAGGGCCCGCAGCTGGCCGCGGGTTGCCGTCCGCAACTTCGCGTCGAGGTTGGACAGCGGCTCGTCCATCAGGAAGGCACCGGGGTCGCGGACGAGCGCCCGCCCGACCGCGACCCGCTGCCGCTGCCCGCCGGAGAGCTCCCGCGGCCGGCGGTCGAGCAGCTCCGCGAGATCGAGCAGCGCGGCCACCTCGCGTACCTTCTGGCGTATCTCCGCCCGTGGCCGGCGGCGTGACCGCAACGGGAATCCGATGTTGCGCTCGACGGTCAGGTGGGGGTAAAGAGCGTAGCTCTGGAATACCATTGCCATGTCGCGTTCCCGGGGCGGGGCGAAAGTGACGTCACGGCCGTCCAGCAGAACGCGCCCGCCGCTCGGCTCGATCAGACCGGCGATCATCCGGAGCAGCGTCGACTTTCCGCATCCGCTCGGGCCGAGCAGGACGAGGAAATCGCCGTGGCTGATGTCCAGGCTCACCCGGTCGACGGCGGCGACCTCGCCGAAACGCTTGGTCAGTCCTTCGACCTGGATCCGGCTCACAGCCTGGCTCTCCTTTCGTACCGGCCCGGCGGCGTGCCGGACCGGCCTGGTATTCCCTGCCGGCCGTGGGTGGGCTGGTGGGTCTGGAAGTCGGAAGGCGGATCCCCGGTTCGGGCCGTGCCCGGTGTCGGTGGCCGCCCGAAAATTTTTGCCAGTGCTTCTTATCGTCCGTGGACCGCTGAATTCAACGTCGGGTCCGTGTACGGGAAGGAAACATGCTGAAAATTTGCGGTGCGTCAAGTGCTGTGAAACGTCGTGATCAGGCCGGTTGGCCAGCATCGATTGACGTTGTTGATTATTCGATAGAATTTATCGATGGCCGCCGCGGCCGCTGCCGCGGTGCGCGGGCGGGCCGGCAGCGGAATTCGTCCCGCGTCGACGGAGCCGCCCAACGCCCGCCCGCGGCTGTTGCCATACCGCACATACCGCCTGTACCATCCACGCTGCCCGCACCGCCGCAGACCGGGCCGGATGCCCGGGACCTCTGACCCGGGCTGGATGTTCCGGGTCAGAGGTCGAGGACCAGTTGGTCGCCGTGGGCCCGGGAGACGCAGATCATCATGGCGTCCCCGTCGCGCTGCTCCTGCGGGCTCAGCACGGAGTCGCGGTGGTCGACATCGCCCTCGACGAACCGGGTCTCGCAGTTGCCGCAGGTCCCCTCACGGCACGAGGAGGGCATGTCCAGGCCGGCGCGTTCGAGCGCCTCGAGGATGCTGCGGCCCGCGGCCACCCGTACCCGCTGCCCGGTGCTGGCGATCAAGACGTCGAAGGCGGTGTCCGCGGCGGCGTCGCCGGCCGGCTCCCGGGGCCGGAAGCGTTCGACGTGCAGGGCGCCGGACGGCCAGCTGCCGCAGGCGGCCTCGACCGCGCTGAGCAGGCCCTCCGGGCCGCAGCAGTAGACGGCCGTGCCCTCCTCGGGCCGGGCGAGGACGGTGTCGAGCGGCAGCAGCCCGTGCTCCCGCTCGGGGTGGACGACGACCCGGTCGCCGTGGGCGGACAGCGCGGCGAGGAACGCCATGCTCGTTCGTTGCCGCCCGCCGTAGAGCAGCGTCCAGTCGGCGCCGCGTCCGGCCAGCTCGGCGATCATCGGGAGGAGCGGTGTGATCCCTATCCCGCCCGCGATCAGGACGTAACGCCCGGCGTCGACCAGGGGGAAGTTGTTGCGCGGCGCCCCCACCTCCAGCGTCGACCCGGCGCGGGCCTCGTCGTGCAGGTACACCGAGCCGCCCCGGCCGGCCGCCTCGCGCAGGACCGCGATACGCCAGGTCGCGCGGTCGGCCGGATCGCCGCACAGCGAGTACTGCCGGACGCGCCCGGGCCCGGCGACGACGTCGACGTGCGCGCCGGGAGCCCACGGGGCGAGCGGCCGCCCGCCGGGATCGGCGAGGACGAGGGAAACGACGTCGTCCGCCTCGACGGTCCTGCTGACGACGGTCAGGAATGCGGTGGCCGATGGTGCTGGCACCGCGGTCGACTGATCGTGGGATGCTGGGGCGGGCATGACCGACCTCCGGCGGAGTTCTAGGCGTGTCGGAATGGACGTACGGGTTCCCGGCGTCCTGCCGGGTCCGCGTTCTGGGCGGCAAATCCGCCGTCCCGGCCGCTGGCCGGCACGTCGATCGAAACAGCGAGCTGCCCGAAACAGCGATCGGCATGTCGGTCGAACGGGCGGGTCACCGTCGAATTCTATCGGTAGGACCACCCGTGGCGCAGGGCCTGGCCACATCTTCGCAACTGATTTCCCGACTGGCCGGAGAAGTCGCCGACAGACGGAAAATCCACTCGGGCGATTGGATTTTCCAATAACCACGACCGGGGCTCGCATGCGTCGCCGGAGGCTATTTCTGGCAGCTTGGCCAAAAGCGGCGCCGTCGTTCTTCGAGTCGTTTTCACATCGGTGTGGGCCGCCGCCGGCGGGTCCGGTCGAGGACGGTGCGATCAAAGGGGCGGGTGGTCCGGTCAGGTGTTTCGCGGCGCCGGCGGCGTCCGCCGGGTGGATCAGGCTCGACGGCCGGGCGGCCGGTCAGAAGGGCCCGGCCTCGTCGAGGGCGTCCAGCAGGGCGTCGACGACCTTGCTCCGCTGCGGCCGCCACACCACGTGCACGGAGAGCATCGGGATCGGGTCGACGAGGGGGATGGCGACCGGCCCTCTCGTCCGGCGGGCTCGTTCGACCGAGGCGAACCCCACCAGCGGGCGGGTGGTGACCACGAGGGCGGTCGCGCCCGGGTCGTCGACCTCGGCGGCGACCCGCAGGTTGATCCGGACCCGTTCGGCCGTGGTGACGATCGTGTCGTACATCGCCGGTGACTGGGTGCGGCTGAACAGAATGCAGGCCTGGTTCTGTAGCTCGCGGAACGACACCTGTTCCCGGCAGGCCCAGTCGTGCTGTTCTCCGACCACGGCGACCAGCGGCAGCCGCAGCACCTCCCGGGAACGCAGGTCGCTGGTGGGCGGCAGCCCGAAGATGAAGCCGATGTCGAGCTCGCCGCTGAGCAGGCCCTTGAGCTGGGGACCGGTGCGCCTTTCCCACAGGTGGGCGGTCAGCCCGGGGTGGGTGTTGTTCAGCCGTAACAGGGTCGGCTGCAGGATGCGCTGGCCGGCCGGGAAGTTGTAGCCGATGTTGATCGTGCCGGCGCGGCCGGCGGCGGCGTCCCGCGCCGCCTGCACGGCCCGGCTCGCCTGGTCGAGGATCCGCTTCGCCTCGGCCTGGAACGCGACGCCCGCCGGGGTCAGCCGAACCTCGTGGGAGGTGCGGGCGACCAGCTTGACGCCGACCTCACGTTCAAGGCGTTGCAGATGCTGGCTCAGCGAGGGCTGGGCCAGGTGGAGCTTGCCCGCGGCCCGTCCGAAGTGCAGCTCGTCCGCTATCGCCAGAAAAGACACCAGGTGCCGGAACTCCATCGCGCTTCCCCTCCGCAGACCCAGCACAGCCTACGTGCGGTGACTAACCAGCGGTGACGGGTGAGTGTTGTCCGGAAGAACTGTCGGGCTGGTTGGCGGGGGCGCCGGTGGGAATAGTGTGACGGCGGCGTGCGCATGATACGCATACAAACAGCGCGTATGCGCACGTGTACAGCGACGTATATTGCGGCGACATTTATTACGGTGGTGTGTATTGCGGACGCCGTGTATTGCGGTGGCGTGTACGGTGGCGCGGATATGGCGGGGCGCATATGGCGGGGCGCATATGGCGGGGCGGCGGGCGCCCGGCGTGCCCGTATCCGTCCCGAAATGGTCACTCGTGCCCCGGGCGGCGCGCCGCGGGGCACGAAACACGGAGTGTCTCCCGCGTGACCGTGTGTCCGCGCGCGGGCGTCGTGGACGGCGGCTGGAAGCAGACCCAGGGGCCCGGAAGCTGATCCGGGGGCACGGCATGACCGCATCCGGGGTGGGAGCATGCGTGGTGTCGGCCACTGTCTCGATAGCCTCGTTGTCGTGGCAACGGTCGATCTTCCGCAGGAGTCCGCTGTCGGGCTCGACGATGGCCTGACCGCCGCGGATGTGGCCGCGCGCATCGCTGCGGGCAGCACCAACGACGTTCCGGTTCGAGCGAGCCGTTCGGTCGCCGAGATCGTCCGGGCCAACGTCCTGACCCGCTTCAACGCGATCATCGGTGCGCTCTTCGCCGTCATCGTGGTGATCGGGCCGGTCGTTCCCGACGGCCTGTTCGGGCTGATCATCGTGGTCAACACCGCGATCGGCATCGTCCAGGAAGTGCGGGCCAAACGCACCCTGGAACGGCTCGCGATCATCGGTGAGGCCCGGCCCCGGGTCCGCCGGGACGGCCGGGCGGTCGAGATCTCCGCCAGCGAGGTCGTGCTCGACGACGTCATCGAGCTCGGGCCCGGCGACCGGGTCGTCGTCGACGGGGTGGTGCTGGCCGCGGACGGGCTGGAGATCGACGAGTCGCTGCTCAGCGGTGAGGCCGACCCGTTGGACAAGAGCCCCGGGGATTCCGTCATGTCAGGCAGCTTCGCGGTGGCCGGGACCGGGGTGTTCCGTGCGACCAAGGTTGGTCGGGAGGCCTATGCCGCCCGGCTGGCGGAGGAGGCCAGCCGGTTCACGCTCGTGCGTTCGGAGCTGCGTGGCGGCATCGACCGGATCCTGACGTTCGTCACCTTCCTGATCATTCCCGCCGGCGCTTTGACGATCTTCAGTCAGTTCCGGCTCGACGACGCCGACCCGGACGACGCGGTGCGCGGGATGGTGGCCGCGCTCGTCCCCATGGTCCCCGAAGGGCTCATCCTGCTCACCAGCGTCGCGTTCGCGATCGGTGTCATCCGGCTGGGGCGCCACAAGTGCCTGGTGCAGGAGCTGCCCGCCATCGAGGGACTGGCCCGGGTCAGCGTCGTGTGCGCGGACAAGACCGGCACCCTCACCGACAACCGCCTGCGGCTGACCGAGGTACGTCTGCTGCGCGCGTCCATCGGGACGGGCCTGGCCGGCGGCGCCGATGACGCTGACGGGCAGCCCGCCCCGGACGGCTCCGCCCGGCCTGATGTGATCATCCGTCCCATTGATGCCGACACCGACGCCGACGGGACGGCGGGAACCGGCGGTTCCGCCACGGCCGGCCGAACGACCGCCGAGCCTGCCGGGTCCGGCTGGGCGGCCGGCGGATCTGCCGGAGACGGCTGGGCGGCCGGCGAGGTGCGCGAGGTCGGCGAGGCGCTGCGGGCGTTGGCCGCCGCCGACCCGCGTCCCAACGCGAGCCTGGCAGCGGTCGCCGAGGCGTTCCCGAGCGGTCCGGACACCTGGGCCTCGACGGCGACCGCGGCGTTCTCCTCAGCCCGGAAGTGGAGCGGGGCGAGCTTCGGCCGGCACGGGCACTGGGTGCTCGGCGCGCCCGACGTCCTGCTGCCGCCCGGGCACTGCGCGCTCACCGAGGCCGACCGACTGGCCTCCCGGGGGCTGCGGGTGCTGTTGCTCGGCCGGGCCGGCATCCTGGTGGACGCGCCGGGCGTGCCCGGCGCGGTGGTACCGGTGGCGCTGCTCGTCATCGAGCAGAAGATCCGCGACGATGCCGCCGACACCCTGCGCTACTTCGCCGCGGAGAACGTCGAGCTGAAGATCATATCCGGGGACAGCGCGGTGTCCGTCGCGGCGGTCGCCAGCACGCTCGGGATTGCCGGCGCCGACCAGCCTGTGGACGCCCGGACGCTGCCCGACGACACCGCCGCGCTGTCCGAGCGGATGGCGGCGGCGTCGATCTTCGGCCGGGTGGCGCCGGACCAGAAACGCGCCATGGTCCAGGCCCTGCAGGCCGACGGCCACACCGTGGCCATGACCGGCGACGGGGTCAACGACGTGCTCGCGCTCAAGGACGCCGACATCGGCGTGGCCATGGGCTCGGGCAGTCCCGCGGCCCGGGCGGTCGCGCAGATCGTCCTGCTGGACAACACCTTCGCCGCTCTCCCGCACGTCGTGGCCGAGGGGCGGCGGGTGATAGGCAACATCGAGCGGGTGTCCGTCCTGTTCCTGACCAAGACGGTCTATTCGGTGCTGCTGGCCATCCTGATCGGGGCGGCGCAGCTGAGGTTCCCGTTCCTGCCCCGGCACGTGACGCTCATCGGCTGGTTCACCATCGGTGTCCCGGCGTTCTTCCTGGCGCTCGCGCCCAACACCGAGCGGGCCCGGGCCGGGTTCGTGCCGAGGGTCATGCGCCGGGCAGTACCGGCGGGTGTCGTGGTGGCGGTGGCGAGTTTCGTGACCTACCTGCTCGTCCGCTCCGGCGGTGAGGGCACCTCCGAGCAGGACAGCACCGCCGTCGTGATCACACTTGTCATGATCGCCACATGGGTGCTGGCGGTGGTGGCGCGGCCGTACGCCTGGTGGAAGATCGTGTTGTTGGCCGCCATGGTCAGTGGTTTTCTGCTGTGCCTGCTGCTGCCCGTGGGGCAGCGCGTCTTCGAGTTCGACACGTCGGACACCGGCGTCGTCGCGGTGGCGGCCGCCTGCGGCGCGGTCGGCATGGCCCTGGTGGAGCTCGCCTGGCGGCTGGTGGGGCACTTCTGGCCCGTAAGCGCCGAGAACACCGTCCACGACCGCCCGGCCAGGGCCTGACCATCGGATCCGGCCCGGCCGGAGCTGGTGCCGGGGGCCTGTGCGGGCTCGGGATGGAACCGGGCCGGGGTTGGGTGTGTTTGCGTGGACTGTCGGCCGGCCCTGACGGGTGATGTGATCAACCACGCACGTGTGGTGCGGGAAAAGGCGGCGGTCTCTCCGTCGGGTGTCGGCCGGCGCTGGTTCGATAGTCGGGGTGGTGGGGGGCTGCGTGTGGGGTGGTGCCCCGTCCCGGAAGGAGTCGGCAGTGGTCCTGTCCCGCCGGGTCGATACTGGCGCCGACTGTTTCGACCCCCGCGACCCCGGGCTCGTCCACGACCCATACCCCGTCTTCGCCGAGCTGCGGGCGGCCGGCCGCCCGCTGTGGAGCGAACAGCTCGGGATGTGGCTGGCCGCCAGGTACCGCGACGCCGACGCGGTGGTGCGCCATCGCGCGCTGGGCAGGATCCACCCGCCGCGACAGCCCGAGGACCTGTGGGCGCTGTTCAACCAGCTCGAGCGCGACTCGGTCCTCGGCTGCGAGCCGCCCAAGCACACCCGGCTGCGGGGCCTGCTCGGCAAGGCGTTCGTCCGCAGCAACATCGAACGGCTGCGCCCGCACATCGAGGAGCTGTGCGGGGGCCTCCTCGACGGGCTGGAGGAAAGGACCCGCGACGGCGAGCCGTTCGACCTGATCGTCGACTACGCCGAACCGCTGCCAGTGATGATCATAGCGGAGCTGCTCGGTATCCCGGACGGCGACCGGCACCTGCTGCGCCCCTGGTCGGCGGCCATGATGAAGATGAACGAGTATGGGCGGACGCCTGCCGCGGAGGCCGCCGCCCGCGCCGCCGCGGCCGAGTTCGACGCCTTCGTCCGGAAGCTCGCGGCCCGGCGCCGGCATGCCCCCCAGGACGATCTGATCACCCATCTGGTCCAGGCGGAGCAGGACGGTGACCAGCTCAGCGAGGACGAGCTGGTCGCCACGGTAGTGGTGCTGCTCAACGCCGGGCACGAGGCCAGCGTCAACTGCCTCGGCAACGGGATGGTTGTCCTGCTGAACCATCCCGGCCAGCAGCGGCGGCTGGCCGGCAATCCGGTGGGGCTCGCCGCCACCGCGACCGAGGAGTTCCTGCGTTTCGACTCGCCGCTGCACCTGTTCGAACGGACCGCGATGGCGGACGTCGAGATCGGCGGGGTCGTCGTCCGGGCGGGGGAACGGATCGCCGCCCTGCTCGGCTCGGCCAACCGGGACGGCGAGGTGTTCGAGCGGGCGGACGAGTTCGACATCGGCCGGGACCCGAACCCGCACATCGCCTTCGGCGGTGGGGTCCATTTCTGCGTGGGCGCGCCGCTGGCCCGGGTGGAGGTGGCGATCGCCGTACGTTGCCTGATCGAACGCTTTCCGCGGCTGCGGCCGGCGGGCACGCCGGTACGGCGCCCGGCATTCGTCCAACGCGGCTGGACCCGCGTGCCGGTGGCCGTCTGACGGCGCGGCGGTTTCCGTGAACCGTCGCGGGTGGGCGCGGCATGCGGGCAGGTGTATGCCGCGCCCAGGCTCTCACACCGGATGGCCGCCCGCGAGCTGGCTGAGGAAAGCGGTGTTGTCGTAGAAGTGCTCGACCTCGACCAGCCTGAGGTCGTCCGCGCAGCGCGCCACGGTGACACCGAAGATCTCGATACGCTCGCCGGTCGGGGGCGCTCCCTTGTACGGCCCGCTGAAGGTGCCCCAGTGCCGCCATTTGAACGCGATCACAGGCGGCGGCGAATAAACGTCCAGCACCTCCCAGAAAAAGCCGCCCGGGAATGCTCTGTGGAACACGTCATGAGAGGACTCGAATGTTTCGTCGTCCGCCGAGTAGTAGGGGTTCTCGCCGATGAGGATGTTGTAGCTGCCCTTTTCGGCGAGGTCGGCGGCGGTGGCCGCCGGGCCGCCGTTCGTCCGGACCCGCAGCTGCTCGGTCACCATGCTGACCCACTGGGCCGGATCCTTTTTGTGCGAGAGCTCCATCTCGAACACCTGGACCACTTTCTCGACGATGTCGGCGAGCGAGCCCTCGGCGTGCTGACGGGTGCGTTCCCCAGGCATTGTCTCCCTGGAGTGGCGGTAGTCCGGTGGCGCTCCGTCGCGCCATTGGACGCCGGCGGAGCCGGCAATGACGGCGTCCCGGCCCTGAACGTGCAGCGGCTGGCTTTCGGCGGTTCTGTCGCTCACCGCTATCCTCCTGTTCCTGCCGTCTGGTCAAGGTCCTCGGGGATTTCTGTCCCGGCTCTGCTGCATTGTTTCTGTCGGTCCGTACCGGTGTCGGGTTTCGGGTTGAAAATATCTCTCCGGTGATTCGCACGGACGGTTCGTGCCGGATTCGAAGGTTTCGGAAAAATACAAGAAACAGTGTAGTGCGTACAGTCTGGCCGGCCTGGGACGTTCGTGGGAACGCCGGACTTTCTGCCGTTTTCCGAGGCCCTTTGGCGCGTTGTTCCGTAGTCCTTTGGCGCGTCGTGACGGTGGCTCCGTCGGGCCCATCGCGGGCGATGGGCTGGCAGCTCGTCCGGGAGCCCTTGCGAAACGCCATGGCCGGCGGCATCTCGCCGCCCCGCCGCGGGTGACCGGGGTTGTTCCGCAGGTCGACGGTCGCTCTAGGTATGCGCTCGGAAGCTAAGAGTGTGGAATCTGGAGATGGATCCTCACTGCGCGCAGGTGCGCGGCCCGAGCGTGACAGGCACGCCGGGATGCCATCTGGCCGATTAGGCTTGACGGCGGGGTTGGGTGCTGCTTCTCTCAGACTGTTCGAGTCGGTGGAAGCCGGTGTGAATCCGGCACGGTCGCGCCACTGTCACCGGAGCTACCCCAGAGGTGGCACCGGAAGTCAGACCCATCGCTGGGACAAGTCCTGCCCGAGTGGAACGCGTGATTCCTGTGGAGGTCCCGCCATGGCACATCCGAGCGTCCTGGACGCCCCCGCCGCCCCGGCGCCGTTGCCGACGATCCCGCTGAACGAACTGGCCCCGTTCGCGCTCTTCGGGTCGCTCCTGGCGCTGGTCCTGCTCTACTTCGTCGGCGCGGAGCAGGGCGCGATGTCGCTCGTGGCCGGCAGCAACGTCCACGAGTTCGTACACGACGCCCGTCACCTGCTCGGCTTCCCCTGCCACTGAGCGGGGGCGCGACATGGTTCGCACGCTGCTGATCCGCGGGATGCTGGTCGGCGTGGTCGCCGCTGTCCTGACCTTCGTCGTCGCGAAGGTCTTCGGGGAGAGCCAGGTCGGCCTCGCGATCGCGTTCGAGTCGGCGCACGAGGCACCCGGGGCCGTCGCCGAGCCGGAGATGGTGTCCCGCACGGTGCAGAGCACCATCGGCCTGTTCACCGGGCTGCTGGCGTTCGGAGTCGCCGTCGGCGGGCTGTTCTCCCTCGTCTACGCCGTCGCGCAGGGCCGGCTGGGGGCGCTGCGCGCCCGCACGACCGCGGGGCTGGTGGCCCTCGCCGGTTTCGCGGGGATGTACCTGCTGCCCAACCTGAAGTACCCGGCCAACCCGCCGGCGGTCGGCAACCCGGACACGCTCGGTGAGCGCACCAGCCTGTACTTCGCCGCGATGCTGATCTCACTGGCCGTGGTCGTCGGCGGTTTCGTGGCCGCCCGGCGGCTCGCCCCCCGGTTCGGCTCGTGGGACGCGGCACTGCTGGCGCTGGTCGGTGCTCTGGTCGTCATCGGCCTCGCCTACTACGCCCTGCCGGCGGCGGACGAGACACCGGAGGGCTTCCCGGCGGACGTGCTGTGGCGCTTCCGGGTCGATTCCCTGGCGATCCACGCGACACTGTGGGCCACCGTCGGGCTGCTCTTCGGCGCCCTGACGGAACGCGCCAACCGTCCCGCCCCGGTCCGGACACCGGGCGCCGCGCCGGTGCCGGCGCTGGCGGCGGGGGAGGCCCCCACGGCCTCGGGCGGATCACCGGTCGCCACCGGGGCGTGAGCGCGGGCGGACCGCTGCGGCTGACCCTGGTCAGCCACGCCCGGACCGCCGCCGTGCGAGCGGCGCGCTTCGGCGTCGACGACGACACCATCGACGACGCCGAAGCCCGTCGGGCCGCCGCCGTGACCACATCGCACATGACGCACACGTCGGGTGCATCGCGTACCCCCTCCGGACGGGCGCTGCGCGGTGGGCGGGCCTGGTGCGACCGCTCCCTGCGCACCCGTCAGACAGCTCAGGCGCTGGGCCTGTCGGCCATGCCCGATCCCGCCCTGCGCGATCTCGACGTCGGGGCCTGGGTGGGCCGCTCGCTCGACGAGATCAGCCCCGCGGACCTGCGGCTGTGGACCGAGGACCCGGCCGCGGCACCGCACGGCGGCGAATCCGTCGTAGACCTGCTCGACCGCGTCGCGGCATGGCTGGCCGCCCGTGCCACCGACCCGGAGAACGTGATCGCCGTGACCCATCCGGCGGTCGTCCGAGCCGCGCTGGTCACGGCGCTGCGATCGCCCCCAGAGGTGTTCTGGCGTATCGACGTCCCACCGCTGTCCGCAACCCTCCTGCACGGCCGCCTGCCAGCCACCTCCACCTCACCCGGGCACGCGGGCGGCAAAGCCGGCACGGGAAGCATGGTGTGGACCCTGCGACACGCCTGCCTATCGCTGTGAAACCCAGCAACCCGGAAGCCGGCCGACGCCCACGACGAACCTTGTGATCACCTGTTCCGCTGTCCCGCGGAGCGCATTGCGGTGGTGCTGTCTGCTGACTCGGGGAGGCTCTCGGGCGCTGGTCATGCCGGGTTGTGTGTATGGCGCAGGTGGATGGCGATGGCGTGGGAGCGGTTTGCGGCCCCGAGTTTGCGCAGAATGGCGCGGATATGGCTTTTGACGGTCGCGGGTGAGATGACGAGGCGTTCGCCGATCTGTTCGTTGGGCAGGCCGGCGCACATCAGGTCGGCGACCTCGCGTTCGCGGCTCGTGAGGATGCCCGGTGACTCCTCGGGGGCGTCCACCGGCGGGCTGGCGGTGTCGGGTTCGTAGCGCCCGGGCGCGCGGCACGGTGGGGAGGATGTCGATGGCGTGGTCGAGCGGCGCGGTGTCGAGGTCCTGGCGCTGGGCGGCCCGCTGGACCAGACGCCGTTGTGCGTCGAGACGCTGCCGGTGGACCGCACGTTCGTAGACACGCCCGAAGCCCTCGGCGAAGGCCCAGGCCACCTCAAGGTCGTCACGGTCGACCTCGCGGGCCTCGCCCGAACGGTCGAGGTGCAGCAGACCGATCACGGTGTCGGCCGGGGCGATCGGGGCGACCACGAACGAGCTGGTCAGCAGCCGGCGCAGCACGGGGTGGACGCGGGGATCGCTCACCGGACGCTCGACGAGAGCCGGGCGTCTCTCGGCCACGACCTCGGCCTCCAGCGGAAGGCGCTCGATGGGCATCGGGCCGAGCTCGTGCCACGCCGCCGCGGTGCCCGTGCCGCTGGCCGTGCCAGCCGAGACCGCTGTGCCGCCCGAGATGACCGTGCCGGCCGATCGCCAGGGGGACCAGACACCGTCACTGACCCGGCTGAGCATCGCGCGCCGCACACCGCAGCTACGCAGCGCCTCGACGCAGGCGCGGTCGAGCAGATGTGCCGGATCCGCCACCGGCCGCAGGCGCTCCAGCCCGCGTCGCAGGGCCGCCCGACGCGCGGATCTGCGGGTCAGGATGTGGCGGCTGAGGTGGAGTTCGAGATCGAGGGCGCGCAACAGGTCGTCGCGGATCTCCGGATCGACGGGGCCCGTCCGTCGGCGAAGTTCGGCCAGAGCCCGGTCGGCTGTCGCGCGCAACTGATGCAACGTCTGGACGGGCTGGCTCTGGACGGCCCCGCGCGGCTGTGGCGGTAGCGCGAGGCCCCACGAGTGGTGGGCACGCTGAGCGAGCCGGGCAGCCTCGGCGATGATCTGACGTTCGCTGGGATCGCGCCGCCCGCCGGCCGGGGGCGTCGACGCTGCCAGGCACGCCGGGGGCATCGGCTCTGCCAGTTCTGCCAGTTCTGCCAGCTCTGTCGGCGCTGCTGGCTCTGTAGGAGGCATGATCCTCCTCTCCGGGGACAGACTCTTCCGGGGACAGGCCGTCACCGGCCCCGCATGCGCAGGTAGCGGGCGGCGGCTTCGGCCCGGCTGGTCGCGCCCAGCTTGCGCAGGACGTGCGCGACGTGTGTCTTGACGGTCTGTTCGCCGAGCACGAGCTCACGGGCGATGCCGCTGTTGGTCTCCCCGGCGACGATGAGGTCGAGCACCTCGCGCTCGCGGGTGCTCAGCAGCGCGATCCGTCCTGGCGGTGGGGTGCTGTCCCGGTGATCGTCCTCCGGGTCGTCCTCGGGCGTGGGCGGCAGCTGGAGGCGCAGCTCGGCGTTGCTGACCGCGTCGAGGTCACGCGCGAGCGCAAGCTGGGCCGCCTGGACGCGGGCGCGGCGGTGCTGGAGCTCCTCCGCGAAAACGGCGCGTTCGTACAACAGCCCGACGTGCTCGGCGAAGAGCACGATGTTGTCGAGGTCGTCCTGGGTGACCGGATGGTCCTGCCCGCGGCGGTCGGCGTGCAGGAAGCCGATGACACGACCGCTGGGCATGAGAGGCGCGCCGACGTAGCTGTGCGCACCGGCGATCGTGACGAAGGCTTCGTGGCAGCGCGGGTCGCTGGCCGCGTCGGCCACGAGGATGCCGATGCGTCGGCGCACCATTTCGGCCTCGAGCAGCATGTGCCGGAGGGACAGCGTGGGCTTGTCCCCGAACGCGCGTCGGAACGCGTCGGTGTCCGGGTCGACGCCCGGCGGCGGCAGGATCGGGATCCACTCGGAGTGGTGGACGCGCGAGATCATCGCCCGGGCGAACCCGCACGCCCGGGCAAGTTCGGGCGGGACGCGCTCGAGCAGTTCGGCGCTGGAGGCGCACCGGCGCAGCCGGCCGAGGGCCCGGTGGATCCCGACGCGCGCGCGGTCGCCCATCCAGAGGTTCTGTTCCTCGCACGCGCGCAGCTCGTCCGCCGTGCGTACGAGGATTTCCAGCTCCTCAAGGCCGGCAGAGCCGGCGGAGGGGGCCTGGGCGCGCACGGCCGCGATGCGCTGGTCCAGCTCCGTCCAGAGCTGTTTCTCGACGTAGCCACGGACCGCCCGGGCCCGCGCGCGCTGGCTGCGGATGCGCTGCGGCAGCTCGTCCACTGCCTGGCAGCGTAGCGCAACTACGCAACACAGGGCGTGCGCATCACAGGGCGGAGCTGTCTACGCCCAGCGGGGGAGGGCGTTCACTCGCCGGGCCGTAGCCCCCGATCAACAACGGTGGCAGGGTCCTGGGGTGCTACCGGAGGAGGCAGGGGCCCATGAGCGTGGCAACCACACCACCGACGACCGCACCGCCAAGCAGCACACCGCCAAGCAGCACATCACCAGCCAGCAGACCACTGAACACCACGATCCAGTCGATCTTATCCGAGCCCACACTGTGCCAGGCGTTCTTACGGGTGGCCGACGCCGACGCCGACCACCTGGCGCTGAGCGACTTCGGCGAGATCCTCGTCGGCGGCGTCACGGTCATGCCCGGCTACTTCGAGGACCCGCAGCGCACCGCCGAGGTCCTCCATGACGGCTGGATGCGCACCGGCGACATCGGCGTCATCGACGACGACGGCTACCTGACGATCACCGACCGCAAGAAGGCGCTGATCATCAACAGCGGTGGCAAGAACATGTCGCCGTCGGCGATCGAGCAGGCGATCAAGGGCGGCCAGCCGCTGATCGCCCAGGTCGTCGCGGTCGGTGACCGCCGCCCGTACAACGTCGCGCTGATCGTGCTCGACCGCGACGGCCTGGAGGCGTTCCGGGCCAGGGCCGGCATCCCGCCGGCCGACTTCGCGACGCTCACCCGCCACCCACAGGTCGCCGCCGCCGTCGAGGACGCGGTGCGGCGGGGCAACCAGAAGCTCGCGCGGATCGAGCAGATCAAGCGCTGGAAGGTACTCGACCACGACTGGGTCCCCGGGGGCGACGAGCTGACCCCGACAGCGAAGCTCAGGCGCAGGCCCATCGAGCAGCGCTACGCCGAAACCATCGAGGAGCTCTACGCATGAGCGTCACGTTCACCACCGGTCACGTCGTCGAGAGCGACGACCTGCGCCACCGGGTCGCGCCGGGTGTGAAGACCCGCGACAGCCTGTTCTGGAACCTGGTCCTGCCCGCCGAGCGGATCGCCGCGCAGGTCTACGTCTGGACCGACGGGCGCGGCGTCGCCGGCCGGCAGATCTGCGTCTACTTCCCCGAGCGCGAGCGGAACATCGTCGTGGGCGCCTTCAACGTCGAACTGGGCGACGCCAGCGAGCTGGACGACTGGCACTGTGCGGGCCTGTACCTGCGCCAGCCCGACCCGCTGCGCACCGCAGAGATCGTTTTTGCCGGCGACGAGGTGGACATCGACTACCGTTTCGAGGCCAGCCACCGGCCCTTCAGCTACCGCGAGAACCCGGCGGGCTGCCCGCCGTGGATGGCGACCAACCGCTTCGAGCAGGCCGGGCGCGCGTCGGGCACCCTGCGGGTCGGCGAGCGGGTCATCCCGTTCGCCGATGTGTGGGCCCACCGCGACCACTCCTGGGGCCGGCGGCACTGGAGCGCGGTGCACCACTGGAAGTGGCTCGCCGCCGGCACCCCGTCGGGCGCGGAGCTCAACGCGATGTTCCACATCGCCCGCGGCGAGCTGGGCGTCAACGGCTACGTGCTGCGTGACGGCGAACCGGTGGCGATCGTCGACAGCCGCCACCACGCCACCTACGACAGGGAGATGGGCCAGGAGAGCCTGGAAGCCGAGCTGACCGACGCCCGCGGCGGGACGACGCACCTGTGGATGCGGCGCTACGCCATCGCGCACCTGCCCGTCGGCTCCGACACGCTGATGTCCGAGGCTGCCTGCCAGGTGACCATCGACGGTGAGGCCGGCGCCGGGCAGTTCGAGACGTTGTGGCCCCGCGGCTACCTGAAGCGGCTGGTCGACGCGCAGTGAGCGCATCCTCCGAGACCGCCCCGCCCGTCGAAACCGCCTCGTCCGCCGGAGGTGTCCCACCTGTCAGGGCCGCCTCGTCCGCCGGGAGCGCGCCGGCGGCCGAGGCCGCTTCGCCCGTCGGGAGTGCGCCGCCCTTCGGCACCGCGCGGCTCGAGGCCTACCTGCGCGACCGCGGGCTGGTCAGCGGGCCGATCACGCTGCGGCGCATCGGTGAGGGCCACTCCAACCTGACCTACCTGGTGTCCGACGGCGAGCGCCGGGTGGTGGTGCGCCGGCCACCGCCACCGCCGATCCCGCCGGGCGGCCACGACGTCGTCCGCGAGGCGCGGGTGCAGCGGGCGCTGTGGGACGAACCGGTCCCGGTGCCGCGGATCCTCGCCGTCGAGGAGTCCACCGCGGTGATCGGCGCGCCGTTCTACGTCATGGCACACGTCACCGGGATCGTCGCCACCACCCGCACGCCACCGGCGCTCGACACGCCGGCCGGCAGGCGCGCGGTCGGTGAGGCACTCGTCGACACGCTCGCCGCGCTGCACCGCGTCGACCACGCAGCCGCGGGCCTCGGGGATTTCGGGCGGCCCTCTGGCGATGTCACGCGTCACCTGCGGCGCTTCGCGCGGATCGTCGACCCCGACGGGCACGGCCTGCCGGGGGAACTCGGCGCGCTGCTGGAATGGCTGGTCGACGACCCGCCGGCGCCGGCCGCGCCGACGATCGTCCACGGCGACTTCCGGCTGGGCAACGTCATGCTCGCCGCCGACCCGCCCGCCCGGCTGGTCGCCGTGCTCGACTGGGAGCTGGCGACGATCGGCGACCCGCTGCGCGACGTCGGCTACCTGCTGGCCACCTACGCGGTGCCCGGCGAGCCACCGCACGCGCTGACCGAGATGAGCGCGGCGACCCTCGCCGACGGCTATCCCTCCCGCGCCGAGCTGGCCGCCCGCTACGCGGCCGCCACCGGCACCGAGGTGGCCAACGTCGACTGGTACACGGCGATGGCGCTGTGGAAGCTCGCCGTCCTGTTCGAGTACCAGCGCCGCCGGGTGGCCGACGGGATCGGCGACGCCTACTACTCCCGGCCCGGCCTCGTCGAGGGCTTCCTCGCCGCGGCCCGGCCCATCACGACAGGAGCGGACCTGTGACCGCCTTACCCAGGGTGAGGAGCTGGCCGCCTCGATCCAGGCCGCCGCCGAGGCCAGGAAGCTCCTGGCCTGCCCGCCCCGGGATGAGACCGGTGCGAAAGACGTGCCCGGCCCGTCTGGAGATCAACTGCCGGTGGAGCGGTAGTGGCGCAGGCCGGCGCGCCAGGCCGCGGCGGCGAGGGCCAGCAGAACGGCGGCCACCAGCGGGGAGGCGAAACGGAACAGGGACGGCAGACCCAGCGGATCGGGCTTGTCGAGCACGTACAGGGCGGGCTGCCAGTTGAGGAACGCCAGCGGGACGAGGAAGGTCAGCAGCCGCATCCCGTCCCGGCCGTAGATCGACATCGGGTACTGGGTCAGGAAGCTCCCGCCGTAGGTGACCGCGTTCATCGCCTCCGCGGCCTGCTCGACGACGAACTGGAACGCCGCCCCGGCGATCCAGACCGCGCTGAAGACGCCGACCCCACAAATGACCATGGTGGCGACGAGCAGGACGCGGCCGGTCGTCCAGGGCACGTCCAGCCCCGCGAGGGACAGCCCGAGAACACCGACGCCCTGGACGATCCCGCCGAGACGGCGCGGGGAGAAACCGTCCGTGGCGACCTGCACGAGCAGCCCGACCGGCCGGACCAGCATCACGTCGAGGCTGCCGTCCCGGATGCGTTCGCCGACCCGTTCCAGCGTCCCGAACAGCATGTTGGAGATGGCAAAGGCCGTGCAGGACGTCCCGAAGAGGAAACCCACCTCGGCGAGGCCGAAACCGGCCAGGTGCGGCACGCGGGTGAACAGCACACCGATCACCGCGATGTCCAGCCCGGTCGCCAGGAACTGCCCGACGGCCAGCAGCAGCACCGAGGCCCGGTACTGCCAGGCGACCCGCGTCCAGGCCGCCGCGAACAGCAGATAGTGCCGCACCGCGCTGTTGTCAGCCACCCTGGATGACCAGCTTCCGGGTGGCGCGGGCGGTGAGCGCGCGGCCGGCCGCGAGGAGCACGACAGCCCAGCCCACCTGGAACGCGATCGCCGCGACCAGCGACGTGCCGGTCCGGTTGCCGAGCAGGACGTCCGCCGGCACCTGCATCATCGCGGCGAAGGGCAGCGCCTCGGCAAGGTCCCGCAGCACCCCCGGCATGATCGTCAGTGGCATGGAGATACCGGAGAAGAACACCGTGAACAGGGTGTAGGCGCTTTCCAGCCCTCGCTGATCGAGCAGCCAGAAGGTCGCGAGCGCGATCAGATAGCGCAGCCCGAAACTGACCAGGAAACCCAGGACCACGGACACGGCGAACAGCCCCCACACGCCGACGGCACCCCACACCCCGGCGTCGGCCGTGCCCGCGGCCGGGCTCGCGGGTGTCGGCAGGCGCAGGTCGAACAGGAGGGCCGCGACCAGCATGGGCGGCAACCCTCGGGTGAGCAGCTGGACGGCGGCGCGCCCGGCGTCGTCCGCCAGCCACCAGGTCTGGAAGCCCACCGGCCGGGCCATGTCCATCGCGACGGCGCCGGAACGGATACGTTCGGGCAGGTCGATGCCGCCGCCGAACAGCGCCATCGACGTGATCAGCCCCTGCCCGAGGAAGACGAACGTCACGACGCCGCTGGTGTCGTACCCGCCGAGGCCAGGCCGCTGGTGCCACACCTGGAGCAGGACGTAGGCACGGATGATCCCGAACACGGTGTTGGTGAACACCCCCGCGGCCGTGGCGGCCCGATAACCGGCATACCGCCGAGCGCTGTACCGGGCGACCGCAAGGTAGGTACCGACACCCCCTCTCACCGTGACGCCACTGTCAGCGATGCCGCGGTCACGGATTCCTCGCGCCCGAGGATTCCTCGATGTCCGGGGAACTCGCGGCGTCCAAGGTGTCCACGCTGCCCGAGGTGTTCGCGGCGCCTGCGGTGCCCGAAGCGTCCACGGTGCCCGAGGTGTACAGCCGGGCGATGATCTCCTCGATTGCCGGTTCGCGGATGGACAGGTCGGCCAGCGGGTACCGGTCGGCCACGGCGGCGACCAGTGGCGCCGCGCTCTCGCCCGCCGGGAACGCCAGCCACTGGCGGGGCCCGTCCACCTCGACCACCCGGGTACCGGCCACGTCGATCGGCGGCCGCGGCTCGGCCAGGTCGACGACCAGGACGCGCTCCCCGCCGATCTGGGCGCGCAGGTCCGCCAGTCGCCCGTCAAAACCGAGCCGGCCGTGGTCGATGACGAGCACCCGCGGGCACATCTGCTCGATGTCGGTCATGTCGTGGGTGGTGAGCATGATGGTGGTCCCGCGTTCCCGGTTGAGCGCGGTGAGGAAGCCGCGTACGGCGGCCTTGGAGACGACGTCGAGACCGATCGTCGGCTCGTCCAGATACACGATCTCCGGATCGTGTAGCAGCGCGGCCGTGAGATCACCGCGCATACGCTGACCG
>NZ_CAAAFS010000231.1:0-2601 GCF_900634755.1 Protofrankia symbiont of Coriaria myrtifolia | reverse complement strand
GGGAACCCTACCGCGATTTTCACCCCCGCTGACCTGCGACGATGCAAGCTCGTTCCAGAGCCTCCGGGAGGGGCTGTGGGCAACCGCGTCAAAATCCATGATTGATAACGTTTGTGCAGGTCAGCAAGATGTCGATGTTTCCCAGAACTTCCCCGGTTCCTCGGCGCGTCGGAGGTTCTGGGTGATGATCAAAATCGTGTGGTTTGACAGACAGGCATATCGTGTGCCGCTCGGCCAGCCGCGCGCGGTGCCGGCAGACCTGTGGGGTTTCCCTGGGGCTGTGCTCCAGGCCCCGCCTCTCCCAGCCGGCCGGAGAGCACGCCTGTGACCTGGCCATCGACACCACCTCCTGTCCGGTGTATCGGCAGCTGTTCCCGCTCGACGCCCAGCGAGCCAGACCGCTGCCTGGCTGATTCGTCCACAAGGCCGGGTCTTCGAGATCGCGGCACCGGCACAGGCAGACGACAGCGGGCCACGAGCCACTCCGAAGACACAGATGCGGCGTGTTCGGGTCGACGGCCGCCGGTACCCTCATCCTGTAGCCCTGCCGAACCGGACACGATGTAGGGGGTCGCGATGCGGGCGCCCCGTCGCCGACGGCCACGCAGCTCAACCCGGCTGACACCTGCTGATCCAGGGTATCTGGCTGCCCTGGCCACGCGGGTTTCCTAGCATCCCGAGTCCCGAGCACAAGGACTACATGACCAGCGCCGGGCCGGGGAAGCTGCGAAGTGACGCGTCGGTGTGCCCACGTGACCTGGCGCTCGACGATGTCGCCAAATGGTTGTACGACGCGGTGCGGGCCGGCAACGTCAGCGCGTACGTCGAGGGTGATTTTCCGCGCTATGTATGGACGCGGGCAGGTGAACGCGTCTACGAAGCGCGTCTGTGCAACTCGGGGTCCGGCGAGTACAAGGGATATCCGATCCTTCCCGAGGAAGCTCCGGGGTGGCTTCTGTGAGCGTCGGGATCGAGCTGCGGGTCGAGTGGCTCGACGCACCCGGCGTGTGTGCTCCTGAGCTGGCCGCCACCTGGGCAAGGTACGAGCTGTGGGTGGACGGCAGATGCGTGACGCAGGTGGAAGAGCCCGGCGGCACCTTCCGGCGATCGGTCTATGGCAGCCTTTACCCGCTGGCGGAATGGATCGCCACCAACTGGTGGCCGTTGACCGGGCACATTCGTCCCTCGGCTACCAGGTCCGCGTACTGGACGTGGTCCAATCTGCGCCGGTATCCCTGGCTGCGCCAGCACAACCTGCGAGGCGCCGGGGACGGGATGGCCTGGCCGGACCTGACAGTGGTGCCCGAAGGGGCGATTACCCGGCTTGTCTGGGCCGCCGACGAGGACCGGGCACTGGGGCCGTTGCGGTTCGCGTCACGCGGACGAGCGCTGGTGCGTTCCGACGAGGCCGGAAAGGCGTTGGCCGGCATCGTCCAACGCGTCCTTGACCGACTTGCGGAGTCGGGCGTCGGGAAGACGCCGCTTTCCGCGGAATGGGCGGACATAGGAAGCGCGGACGAAGAGGAGCGAGATTTCTGTCTGGCGGCGGCCAGGCTGGGTCTCGACCCGTATTCGGTCGACGAGGAGGCCTCGACGAAACTGCTGGCCATCGTGCCGGCCATCCCGGACGAGCTGCGGGACGACTTTCTGGACAGTGCGGACCTCGACACCCTTGGCACAGCCGCTGCGTGGCTCCCGAAGGCGTCCGAAGCGGCGGGCCGGGCGTCAGCGGACGCCGCGATGTCGTTGACGCCTCTTCGTGCGGCGGTGGCGGGTGAGCTCTCCTCAGGCGCCGTGCCGGACAGCGCTGGCCTTCGGCGGCCGTGGCATGTCGGCTTCGACATGGCACGCGCGGTGCGGCAGGCGCTGGACACCGAGGCGACCGCACCCTTCGACATATCCGCCTGGGTCGGCGCACGGACACTTCAGGGCCCCGCAGGCGGCCTGCAGGGCTTTGCCACTGTCAGGGACGACCGGTGCGGGCTCGCGCTGAGCGATTCACCGAAGTTCGCGAGCACGGTGGGGCCTGGTAGCCACTATCGGTCGTTCCGCCGCGCGAAGGCGCTCGGCCGGGCGCTTTTCCGGCCACATCAGCGAACCTTTCTCCTGTCCTCCGCCCACATCGGCGATGACCGGGTAGCGGGCGCCTTCGCGGCCGAGCTGCTTGCCCCGGCCGAGGGAATACGCCGCGCACTGGCGACTCTCGAGACACACGACGAGGACGCCGCCCTCGACGTCATCGCAAGCCATTTCGGCGTCTCGCCACTGACCATAAGACACCAGGTCGACAACCAGCTTGAGGATATCTGAAAAGCCAGAGCCACGACCGCTCGACGCTCAGCGAGTCAGACTGCTGCCTGGCTGATTCGTCCACAAGGCCGGATCTTTTGAGATCGCGGCACCGGCACTCTGGACCGGCTGCCGTTAGCGTAGCTATGTGGCCTTCGAACGGATCACCGTTAACTCGGCACAGATGGGTGGTCTGCCCTGCATCAGGGGCATGCGGGTCACAGCCAGCGCTGTGGTCGGGCAGCTCGCGGCGGGCCACACCATCGACGAACTCCTGGCGGACTACCCCTATCTTGAGCGTAACTAGTAGAC
>NZ_CAAAFS010000230.1:0-25236 GCF_900634755.1 Protofrankia symbiont of Coriaria myrtifolia | reverse complement strand
GGCTGGATGGTCTGGGGGGCCTGGAGGGTTTCGGATGCCTGGCGGGCCTGAGCGCGCTGGGAGACGGCGTGGACGGTGGCGGCGGCGATCATCGTCACGATGCCGCCGAACCACAGCCCGGCGCGGGCGTCGAGCCGTTCCGAGAGGAAGCCGACCCACAGGGAGCCGAGCGGGGTCGATCCGATCATGATGGTCGTGTAGACGGACATCACCCGTCCCCGGAAGGTCGGATCGCTGCCCAGCTGGATGCGATGGTTCGCGGCCTGGGCGAAGAAGATCGCCCCGAAGCCGGTGGCGAACAGGCCCACCGCGGCGGTCGCGAACGTCGGGGCCCAGCCGGTCAGCGTCATCACCAGGCCGAGGCCGAACGCCCCGCCGGTCACCAGCCCGGCCGCCGGCCGGCCGCGCCGCCCGGTCGTCACCAGCGCCGAGAGCAGCGAACCGGCGGCGAACGCGGTGGTGAGCAGCCCGAACGCCGCCGCGTCGGTGTGGAACACCGTCCTGGCCAGCAGCGGCAGCGTGAGCTGGAAGTTCATCGCGCACAGGCCGACGGCGGCGACCAGCGCCAGCGGCAGCGTCAGATCCTCCCGGGACGCGAGGTAACGCAGCCCGTCCACAATCCGCGTGCCCGTGGCCGGCCGGGTGACCCGGTGCAGCTCCGCGGGCCGCATCATGCGCAGGCCCACCACGGTGCCCAGGTAGCTCACCGCGTTGACCACCATCACCGGGCCGGTGCCGAACGCGGCGATCAGCAGGCCGGCGAGCGCCGGCCCGGCCACCCGGGCGACGTTGAAGTACGCGGCGCTCAGCGCCGAGGCGTTCGGCAGCAACTCGGGGCCGACCATCTCACTGACGAACGCCAGCCGGGTCGGCATCTCGACGGCGTTCACCACGCCCAGCGCCAACGCGAACAGCTGGATGTGCCACAGCACGACACCATCGGTGAGCACCAGCACGGCGAGCCCGAGCGCCAGCATCCCGGAGGCGAGGTTGGCGACGGTGAGCAGCAGCCGTTTGTCGTACCGGTCGGCGAGCCGGCCGCCGAGCAGCGTCAGCAGCAGCGACGGAGTGAACTGCAGCGCGGTCACGATACCGAGCGCGCTCGCGGAGTCGTCGGTCAGCTCGAGCACCAGCCAGTCCTGGGCGACGACCATCATCCACGTCCCCGCGACCGACAGGAGCTGGCCGGACGCGAAGAGCCGGAAGTTGCGCACGGACAGGGAACGGAACGGGTTCACGGTCCTCCTCATCCGCCGGTGGTCGACGCATCCCCGCCTCTGCCCGGGGACGCGCGGCCCGACCGGTGGCCCTTGGCCTGACGCAACAAGCATCTCTCGCCGAGGGCTGATCCGGTCGGGACATTGCGCCCGGCGCGGTGCGGAAACAGCCGCACCACCAGGGGCAGTGCCATCTGGGCCCCGAACGGGGCAGCGCCAGTTGGGCCCCGAACGGGGCAGTGCCAGCGGCGCCGGCCACGGAAGCATGCGGCACAACTGGTCCGGTTCGTCCCAAGAGCCCGTGCTTCTTCGACCTGACCGTGGTGGGTGCGCCGCTCGGTGGGCACGGATCGTGGCTGGAGCTTTCGGATGGAGTGGCAGTCGCTTATCGTGCCGGTGAGGAGGAGTGCCGTTCGGGCCACAGGATGCTACTTCCAGTGACGAGCGCTGGGGCTGGGCTGTCGCCGTGTTTCTGACATTTTTCGACAAGTGTCATTTTTCCGTGAATGTCAGTGGACCGTTTCGGACCCAGGTACGAACGGTTCGTGACGAAACCGATGTCGTCACGCCACCGGCGATCGTGCCGCTCCGGCGCCGCCCGGCACAGAGCCCAGCTCGGTCAAGGAGGAAGAGCATGACAGAACGGACAGTATTCTCACAGGGAGTGACCGCGCCCCGGGCGGGCGCCTACCGTGTCGATCCGGCCCGGTCCACTGTGCGTTTCACCACGCGTGGGCTGTTCGGCCTGCTCAAGGTGGTCGGGGCCCTGGCCGTCCGGGAGGGTTCGATCGTCGTCGCCGACCCGCTGGACAAGTCCACCGTGCGTGCCGTGGTCGACGCGACCAGCCTGGACACCGCCAGCAGCACCCGGGACAGGCATCTGCGGGAGCCGGGCTTCCTGGACGTCGAGACCTACCCGGACATCACCTTCGTCTCCGAACGGCTCGTGGAGTCCTCGGGCAGCTGGACCCTTTCCGGCACCCTGACGGTGCAGCGGGTCTCCCGCCCGGTGGAACTGACCATCACGGCGGCCGAGCCGACCAACGGCGAGGTGCGCTTCCAGGCCACCGCGCGGACCGACCGGCACGCGTTCGGCATCAGCAAGGGCAAGGGTGCGGTCGCCCGATACCAGGCGATCGACCTCGACCTCGTGGCCGTACTGCAGTAACCGGGCTGTGGTACCCGGGCTGCGGCAACCGGAGACTGCGGTAATCGGCCAGACCGGGTGTAACCGGCCAGACCGCTGTCGCGAGCCCGGCCGGGCACCACCCGCGCCGGCGACGCCCGCACCGGCGGCACCGCCGGACACCCGCCGGCCAGGGGGCCCGTAGGGTGTGCGGTGTGGCGCTGATCCTTCTTCCTGCCGTGGACGTCGCCGACGGCCGTGCCGTCCGGCTCGTCCAGGGCAGGGCCGGTTCCGAGACCTCCTACGGCGATCCCCGCGAGGCCGCGCTGGCCTGGCAGCACGACGGCGCCGAGTGGATTCACCTCGTCGACCTCGACGCGGCTTTCGGCCGGGGTTCGAACCGTGACCTGATCGCCGAGGTGGTGCGGTCGGTCGACGTGGCCGTGGAGGTCTCCGGCGGGATCCGTGACGACGACTCCCTGGACGCGGCGCTGGCGACCGGTGCGGCCCGGGTGAACATCGGCACGGCCGCGCTGGAGAACCCCGACTGGGTGCGCGCGGCGATCGACCGGGTCGGCGACCGGATCGCCGTCGGCCTCGACGTCCGCGGCACCACCCTGTCCGCCCGCGGCTGGACCCGTGACGGCGGCGAGTTGTTCGACGTCCTCGCCCGGCTGGACGCCGACGGCTGCACCCGCTATGTGGTCACCGACGTCCACCGGGACGGCACCCTCACCGGGCCGAACCTCGACCTGCTGCGTACCGTCACCGCCGCCACGTCCCGGCCGGTGGTCGCCAGCGGCGGGGTGTCGTCGCTGGACGACCTGGTGGCCATCGCGGGCGTGCCGGGCGTCGAGGGCGCCATCGTCGGCAAGGCGCTCTACGCGGGGGCGTTCACCCTGCCGGAGGCGCTGGCGGCCGCCGCCGGCGGGCCCGCGCGAGTCCGGTGACCGTCGCCGTCCGGGTGATCCCGTGTCTGGACGTCGACGCCGGCCGGGTGGTCAAGGGTGTGAACTTCACCGACCTGCGGGACGCCGGCGACCCGGTGGAGATGGCGAAGCTCTACGACGCCGAGGGCGCCGACGAGCTGACCTTCCTCGACATCACCGCGTCCAGCGGGAACCGTGAGACCACCTACGACGTGGTCCGGCGTACCGCCGAACAGGTCTTCATCCCGCTGACGGTCGGTGGCGGCGTACGCACGGTCGATGATGTCGACCGGTTGCTGCGCGCCGGCGCCGACAAGGTCGGCATCAACACCGCCGCGGTCGCCCGTCCGGAGCTGGTCCGCGAGTGCGCGCTGCGGTTCGGCAGCCAGTGCATCGTGCTGTCGGTGGACGCCCGCCGGACCCGAGCCCCGGGCTCCCCGGGCTCCCCGGACTCGGTGGGCACCTCGGACTCGGTGGGCACCTCGGGCCACGGCACGCCCCGGTTCGAGGTGACGACCCACGGCGGCCGTACCGGCACGGGCATCGACGCGGTCGCCTGGGCGGCGCGGGCGGTGAAGCTCGGCGCCGGGGAGATCCTGCTCAACTCGATGGACGCCGACGGGACCAGGGACGGCTACGACCTGGAGATGATCGCCGCGGTGCGCGCGGTCGTGGACGTGCCCGTCATCGCCAGCGGCGGGGCGGGACGGCTGGCGGACTTCGCCCCGGCGGTCGCCGCCGGCGCCGACGCGGTGCTCGCCGCGAGCGTTTTCCATTTCGGTGACCTGCGTATCGGCGCGGTCAAGGACGCGCTGCGCGCCGCCGCGGTGCCGGTCCGCTGAACGCGCCGGTCCGGCCGGGCGCGGCGGCGCGCTGAACGCCCCGGGTCCGTCAGCGGGCAGATCGTGCCGTTGGGGACGGCGATCCCGGGCGCGGCGTTTCGCTGAGCGGGCCAGCCCGCTGGGCGCACCGGTTTGCTGGATGTTTGCTGGGCACCCGTCAGCTCACGGCCGTCTGCCGGACACCTCGCGGGTGGACGATGCCGATGTGGGTCAGTCACCACGCGGTAGCCGTTGCGCACAGTAGCTGGCGTATGCGAGCCGACGTACGCCAGATGTCGTATACGGGTCGTCGTGTGCGCTGTGCGCGCATGGACCGGACGTCACCCGCCGGGCGATGATTGCGTCGGGTGGCGATTCCGGCGGGTGATGACTTCGGGAGAGTGTGGCGCCGGCAGAAGACGTTGTGGTGCGCGGCGTCGTCGAGGTGAATGCGTCCCGGCGGTGTCGACCGGGGCCGGCTGCCGTGGTGAGCGCAGCGTCAGCGGTGAGCAGGCCAGCGGTGAGCGGCGCGGCCGTGGTGAGCAGCGGAGGGGAGAACCGTGCCCGAACACGCCCCGAACCACGCGCAGGCAGCCCCGAGCCACGCGAAGGCGCTGACAGCCGCGGAACCGGACATGGTGGCGGCCGCGAGAGCACCGGCGTCCAGGACTTCCGCTCCCACGGATCCCTCGCGCTCGTCTGTGTCCGCGCCTGCGGCTCCCTCGCCCTCGTCGGCGTCCGCGCATGTGGGCGTTGCCCCGAAAGCGGATGCCCCGGCAACGAACACGGCGGACGCGGACGTGGTGGGGGCGCCGCCTTCCGCGGGCTCACCCGCCGTCATCCGCCGGGGGCTGGCCATCCTCGGTTCGGGGATCCGGGACGAGCCGGGTACGTTCGTCGTCGCGGTCGTCGGCAGCGGCCTGTTCGGCTTCATGATGGTGGCGAGCGCGGTGGTGCTCGGCGAGGTCGTCGACAGGGTCGTGCTGCCGTCCTTCGCGACCGGCCGGGCCGGTGTCGGCGGCCTCGTGCTGGCCGCGGCGGTCCTGTTCACGGTCGGGGTGGGGCGGGCCGTCGGGATGTTCGTACGCCGGCTCGGCGGCGGCGTGATGACCTACCGGTTGCAGGCCGCCTATCGTCGCCGCGTCATCCGGCAGTACCTGCGGCTGCCGCTGTCCTGGCACCAGCGCCATCCGACCGGCCTGTTGCTGTCGAACGCGAATGCCGACGTCGAGGCGAGCTGGGCGCCGGTCCTCCCGCTGCCGTTCGCGGTGGGGGTGCTGGGTACGCTGGTCTTCGCCCTGGTGGTGCTGATCGTCACCGACCCGTTGCTCGCCGGTGTGGGATGTGTCGTCTTCCCGGCCTTCGGCGCTGTCAACATCATCGATGGCCGGAAGATCTCCCCGCTGCTCGCCCGCGCCCAGCAGCTGCGGGCGGAGGTCAGCGGGCTCGCGCACGAGTCCTTCGACGGCGCGCTGGTGGTCAAGACGATGGGCCGGGAGGCCGACGAGACGACCCGGTTCGCCCGCAAGGCGGACGAGCTGCGCGCGGCGATGGTGCGCGCCGGGCAGGTCCGGGGGCTGTTCGACCCGGTGATGGACGCGTTGCCCAACATCGGCGTGCTGGTCGTCCTGCTGGTCGGGACGGCCCGGATCTCCGCGGGCAGCCTGGAGGTCGGGGAGCTGGTGCGGGTCGCCTACCTGTTCACGCTGCTGGCCTTCCCGCTGCGGGCGATCGGCTGGGTGTTCGGCGAGCTGCCCAGGTCGGTTGTCGGTCACCGCCGGGTGAGCACGGTGCTGCGGGCGCGCGACGACCAGTGTTTCGGCTCGACGGCCGTGCCGGGGCGCGCGCCGGTGGCGCTGGCGGTGGACGCCGTCTCCTACGCCTATCCGCGGCCGTTCGCGCGGCGTCCGGCGCTGGAGCGTCCGGCGCTGGAGAAGGTGAGCTTCGAGGTGCCGGCGGGCCGGGTGGTGGCGCTGGTGGGGCGGACCGGCGCGGGCAAGTCGACGCTGGCCGGCCTGCTGGTCAGGCTGTACGACCCCGACACCGGAACGGTCCGGGTGGACGGGGTCGACCTGGCGGAGCTCGCGCGCGACGAGGTCGCCGCGGTGGCGGCCCTCGTCCCCCAGCAGGCGTTCCTGTTCGACGACACCGTCCGCGCCAACGTCACCCTCGGCCTCGCGGTGGACGACGAGGCGGTCCGGGACGCGCTCGCCCGGGCCCAGGCGGACCGTTTCGTCGCCGCGCTGCCCGCCGGGCTGGACACGCAGGTCGGAGAGCGGGGCACGACGCTCTCGGGTGGTCAGCGGCAGCGGATCGCGCTGGCCCGCGCGCTGGTCCGCCGGCCCCGCCTGCTGGTGCTCGACGACGCGACGTCCAGCGTCGACCCGCGGGTCGAGTCGGCGATCATCGCGGGTCTACGGGCGCGGGCGGGCGCGTCCACGGTGGTTGTCGTCGCGCACCGGCGGGCGACGATCGAGCTCGCCGACGACGTCGTCTACCTGGAACGGGGACGGGTCGCCGGGCGCGGCAGCCATCGTGAACTGATGGTCACCACGCCTGGTTACGCGGCGTTGCTGTCCGCGTATGACCTGGCGGATGTGGACGGCGGCCGGTCCGAGGACGCGGGGCTGCCGCGATGAGCGCGCACCGGTCAGCGGCACGGGCGGGCACGGTTGGTGACGTCGGGCTGGCGTGGTGAGCGCCGCCGTCGTGCCCACACCTCGTGATTCGGGCGGTGATCCGGGCTGGGATCCGGGCGGTGATCCGGCGCGGGCCCCGGCGCAGGCGCGGACAGCGGCCCCGCCCCCGCGGTCCCGGGAGTCGCTGTGGGCCACGGTGGGCCGGATCCGCCGGCTCGCGCCGGAGCTCACCGCCGGCCTGCCCGTGACGCTGGCCCTTGCCGCGGTCGCGACCGTGGGACGGGTGGTGATCCCGATCGCCGTTCAGCAGACCGTCCACCGTGGCCTGCTGGCCGGCCGGCCGGACCCTGCCGTGGTGCGCCACGCGGTGGTGGCCGCGGCCGTGGCGATCGTGGTGACGGCGCTGGCGGCCTACCGGATGAACGTCCGGCTGTACCGGGCGTCGGAGGCGGCCCTGGCGACCATGCGGGTGCGGGCGTTCCGGCACATCCACGAGATGTCCGTGCTGGCCCAGGCGCGGCAGCGGCGCGGGACGCTGACCTCCCGGGTGACCAGCGACGTCGACCAGATGTCGCAGTTCCTGCAGTTCGGCGGCATGGTGCTGCTGCTCTCCGCCGGGCAGATGATGATCGCGACCGCGCTGATGGCGGTGTACTCCTGGCCGCTGACCATCGTCGTATACGCCTGTTTCGTCCCGATGGCCGTGGTGGTGTGGCGCTTCCAGCCGCGGGTCGCCAGGCGGTACCTGACCGTGCGGGAACGGGTCGGGGACATGCTGGGTGCGATCTCGGAGTCGGTGGTCGGCGCGGCGGTGGTGCGCGCCTACGGTGTCCAGGCGCGTACGGCGGCCCGGGTGGACACCGCCGTCGACCGGTACCGCTCGGCGCAGACGGCCGCGCAGCGCCTGGTCGCCATGGTCTTCTCCGCCGGGGAGCTGGTGGCGGCGGGCGCCACCGGCGCGGTGGTGGTCGGCGGGGTGCTGCTCGGGGTGGGCAGCCATCTCAGCGCCGGGCGGCTGGTGGCCTTCCTCTTCCTGGTGACGCTGTTCGTGGTGCCGTTGCAGACGCTGACCGAGATGCTCAACGAGGGCGCGGGCGCCCTCGCCGGCCTGCACCGCGTCCTGGACGTGCTGGACACCCCCCGCGACGTGCCCGACCCCGGCCCGGACGGGCGTCAGCTGCCCGCCGGCCCGCTGTCGGTGTGCTTCGAGCGGGTCTCGTTCGCCTATCCGGGCGGTCCGCCCGTGCTGTGCGGCGTCGACCTGTGGATCGCGGCCGGCAGCCGGGTCGCGGTGGTCGGCGAGACCGGGTCGGGCAAGACCACGCTCGCCAGGCTGCTCGTCCGCCTGACGGATCCGACCGCCGGCCAGGTGCTCGTCGCCGGGGTGCCGCTGGCGCGGGTGCGGTTCGCCGCGCTGCGCCGGCGGGTCGTGATGCTCCCGCAGGAGGGGTTCCTCTTCGACGCGAGCATCGCCGACAACGTCCGCTACGGACGCCCGGATACCACTGACAGTGATGTCATGGGCGCGTTCGACGCGCTGGGGCTCGCCGACTGGATCAGCGGGTTCACCGACGGTGTGCGGACCCGCGTCGGTGAGCGCGGCGGCCTGCTGGCCGCGGGCGAGCGCCAGCTGGTGGCGCTCGCCCGCGCCCAGGTTGCCGCTCCGGACCTGCTCGTCCTCGACGAGGCGACGTCGGCGGTGGATCCGGCGACCGAGGTGCGGCTGGCCGGTGCGCTGCGCGAGATCACCCGTGGGCGGACGTCGGTCACGATCGCCCACCGGCTGTCCACGGCCGAGTCCGCGGACCTCGTCGTCGTCGACGCCGGCCGGATCGTCCAACAGGACACCCACGCGGAGCTGGTCGCGCTCCCCGGCGTGTACCAGCGCCTGCACGCCTCGTGGGCGGCCGGCACCGGCGGCCCGTGACAGGGAGGCCATGCCCCGGAGAAGATCGGCGCGAGTGTGTCGCCGGGTACGCTGACGCGATCTTCACTGCTCCGGCGGTGGCCGTCGCGATGACGTGCTTTTCGTCGTCCGGGCCGTACAGGTGTGGGACGGCATCCCGTGGTTCCTCGCCACCATGTGGTTCCTCGCCACCGCTGTGACGAGGGAAGCGTGCCTATCGGCGCCGGATCGTGATGCGGGTCCACGAGCCGACGTAGATGCGTGATCCGTCATGCAGCGGGATGGCCACGCCGCGGGCCAGCGGCGCCGGTTCGTCATCGAGGTAGGTGCCGTTGGACGATCCCAGGTCGGTGACGGTCAGCATGCCGTCCGGCGGGTGGTCGAGCATCGCGTGGGTGCGCGAGACTCCTCTGTCCTCGGGCGCCACCGACAGGTCGACGTCAGGGTAGTAGCCGCGGGAACGGCTCTGCCGGCCGATGAGCGAGCGCGAGCCGCGCAGTTCGAGCACGCGGGTGACGACGGTCGCCGGAAACGACACGCCCTCCTCCGAACCGCGGTCGAAGAACGCCCAGTCCGGCGCGACCTCCGCCTCCCAGCCGCTCGGCGCGTTGCCCGGCGCCGGCAGCGACGTCACGGGGCCGCCGGTCGCCGGGCCGTCCGGCACCGGGTGAAGATCTGGCTGCTGGGGGTCTGACACCGCCACGGGTACGGCCGCGGGCGGGGCGGCCGGCGTGCCTGTGACGAAGTCGTAGCCGCAGGTCTCGCAGAAACGGTCGTCACCGTCCTGAGGGGTCGCGCACACCGGGCACGGATCCGGTCGGCTGTGCCGCCGCGTCGGCCGGTTGCGACGGTCCCGGCTCGTAGAGGACGACGCCCGGCTTTGGCGGCGGCGACTCGGCGGCGATCGGGATGCCGCACTGGTCGCACCAGTCGTGGGTCCGCGACAGGTGCCCTTCCTGACAGCGGACGCTCATCGCTTCGCCGGCACCGTCTTGGTGGACGACACGTCCAGGTCCATCTCGTCCAGCGCGTCGATGTTGCGCCTGAGGCGTACCTGCCCGGTCGCCGGGTCGTCGATGTCGACCACCCTGGCCAGACGTCTGAGCGTGCCCTCGTCGTCGGTCTCGGCGGCAAGCTGCGCCGCCCGGCCCAGTTTGGTGGCGGCGGTGGCCTCGTCGCCCCGTGTCCTCGCCTCGATGCCCTCCTGGATCACCTGCGCCAGCTCCGCCTGGCCGGTGTAGTGGGCGACCTTGCCGTTGATCCGGGTCGACAGGTCGGCGTCGTCCGTCCAGACGGCGAGGACGAGGGATTCGGACAGCCTGGTGTCGTCGGCGACGAGGGTCACCCTGGCGGCGAGCTTCCTGGTACCGACCGGGCCGGGCACGACGTCGACGCACAGGTGGTATTCGCGGGTGCCGGCGCCCCAGGCGCCGGTCGGGTAGTCGCGGATCCGCTCGTCGACGTCGCTGCCGCGGCCGGTCAGGTCGTCGACCTCGGGGTAGACCTGCCGCAGGAACCGGACGGTCGCGCCCCTGGGCGTCCACAGCCGTAACGTCACGTCGGGAACGGCACGGGCGGTGGCCGCGGCGACCACCGCCCGGAAGTCGTCCGCCATCTGTTCCGGAGTCCGCAGCAGCTCCACCGAACCGAGCAGCAGGCTCGCGATCCGACGCAGCTCGGACACCCTCCAGTCGGCGCCCACCCCTCGGCAGTCGCACTGGAACACGCCTTCGCACTGGGCGAGCGCGGCGGCGAAGACCTGCTCGCTCTCCCCGTTCTGACCGTCGGTGAGCAGGATGGCGTGCCGGGCCGCGCCGGGCCGGGTCGTCATCAGCGAGCGGGTCAGCGTCAGCCACTGACCGATGGCTGTGCCGCCGTCCGCCTGGACGCCGCGCACCGCGTCCTTCGCCGCCGACCTGGTCGCCGCCGACGCCTCGGCGAGACCGGTTCCGCTCGTCGGATAGACGACCCGGGCAGAGCTGTCACCCGACACCACCGCGAACGCCACGCCGTCGGGCAGCGTGTCGATCGCGACGGCGGCCGCCTGCCGGGCTTCGATGATCTTCTTGCCGCCCATCGATCCGGAGGAGTCTATGATGATCACTTCCGCGGTGCCGGGGCCCGCGCCGACCTGGCCCGCGCCGGTCGGGCCGCCGGGCACAGCCCCGGCCCCGGCCTCGTCCGCCACCGCGTTGACCGTCACCACCGCGTGGACATCGGTGGCGCCCTCGCTCAGGTACTCGTTCTGGCTGACGTCACTGCTGAACGTGACCATCGAAGTCTCCAGGTGTGAGGTCGTCAGGTACATCAAGGACGACGACGGTGACGTTGTCGTGTCCACCGGCACGTAGGGCGACGTCGATCAGGTGCCGGGCGACGTCGATCGGCGCCGCACCGGTGCCGGCCGAGGCCACGTGGGCGGCGAGCAGCCGCGGGTCCGAGGTGTAGTTCCACAGTCCGTCGCTGCACACCACCACCCGGCCGGGACCGGTCAGCCGCGTGGAACCGACCTGCGGGACCACGTCGCCGTCGTTGTCGTGGCCGAGCCAACGGGTGATCGTGTGCGCTTCCGGCGCCGTCTCGACAGCCTCCGCCGGGATGAGACCGGCGCGTGCGGCCTGCGCGGCGAGCGTGTCGTCGGCCGTGAGCCGCACCGGGCCGTCGGCACCGAGCAGGTACACCCGGCTGTCGCCGAGCCAGCCGACGGACAGCACGCCGTCGACGACGACCGCGGCCACGAACGTGCACGCCGGCGTGGTGTCGGGGGCGGTGATCGGCTGCTCCAGCACCGCCCGCTGGGCGGCCGCGGCGGCGGTGACCAGAGCGTCCGCGCCAACCTGCCGCGGGGCCGCGGCCAGTGGCCCGCGTCCGGCGTCGGCTGCCGCGGCCGCGGCTGCGACCAGCGACTCGACGGCGACCGTGGCCGCCGCCCGCGCCGCCGGGCCGGAGCCGGGCGCGCTCGACACACCGTCGCAGACCACGGCGACCGGCCACGGCTTCAGCGCCATGCCCATCCCGTCCTCGTTGTCCCGGTGCGCCAGACCCCGGTCGCTGACCCCCGCGATCCGGCCGAGGTCGGTTTCGACCCGGTCGGGAGGCGGTTGTCGGCCGGGCGCACCCGCCGCGCCGGGGTCCCGGTGCGTCCCGCAGGTCGTGCAGAAGCCGTCGCCGTCGAACTCGGCCGCGCCACAGCTCTGGCACGGCTCGGGGGCGCGCAGCAAGGTGCCGCACGCCTCGCAGTAGGAGTCGGTGGCGAATGCCACCGCGGCGCACCGTGGGCACCGGATCGCGCCGTCGTCCACGGTGCGGTCGTCCACGGTGTCGTCGTCGACCGGGTCCGCGGTGACCGGGCTGGCGGTCACGACGTCGTCGACGTCCGGGCGCGGATTCACGTCAGAGTCCTCGGCCGGATCCGGTTCGCCTCGTCGACGTAGAAGTAGCGGTCGTCGACGGTGGGCGCCAGCCGCGCCAGCTCCCGGTAGGCAGCCTCAAGCCCGAACCGCAGGTCCTCCCCGTGCAGCGCTCGGCCGACCACCGTCACCGTGTCGTCCGGCGCGACGGCGCCGGAGCCCACCAGGTCGACGGCGGCGGCCAGCAGGTCACGTTCCAGCGCGACGCGCCGGGCCGGGTCCAGGTCGAGCCGGCCGAGGATAGCCGACGCCTCGATCAGCCCGGCTCCGTCGGGCGAGCCGGCGGCCGTCACCGTTCCCAACAGCCGGGCAAGTCTGACCTGGGCGTCGAGGTAGGCCGCCGACGTCGGTGGCACCTGCCGGTAGGCGTCGGCGGCGCCCTGCCGGTCCCCGGCCGCCGTCCGCACCCTGGCCAGCCCGAACGCCGCGCTGGTGAACGAGTCGTCGGTGCTCGACACCACGTCGTACATCCGCTCGGCGTAGCGCGTGTCGCCGTCGACCTCGGCGGCGAGCGCCAGCGCGAGCTTGGGTGCGAGCTCGCCCGGCGCCTCGCTGTAGACGCCGTCGAACTCGGCACGCGCGGTGGCGACGTCGCCGTCGGCCAGCGCAACCAGGCCGCGGTAGTAGCCGACCCGCCAGTCCCACGGGTCCTCGTCCTCGATCGCGTCGAGCGTCCGGCGGGCCTGTTCGTACCGGCCGGCTTCGAGCTGGGCGCGGGCCAGCCGCAGCCGCACCTCGACGGTGACCGGCTGGATCGCCGCCAGCAGTTCGGCGAGGGTGGCAGGGTCGGCGTCCGGCAGCGCGGCGAGCGTGCTGGCGGCCGGATCGTCGGGGTCGACCCGCAGCGCCGGCAGCACCGAGGCTGCCGTCCGGGTTCTCGCCGGTCGGGTGGGTGTCGCCGGTGAACCGCCGGCTCGGGGCGGGTGCCGGCGTGCCACGTTCGGCAGCCACGACCTCGCGCAGCACGCCCAGCAACTCGTCGTGCATCTCGTCGGCGCTGGCGAACCGGTCGTCCGGCGAGGACGCGGTGGCCTTCAGCAGGAAGCGGTGCAGCGAGTCGTAGCGGCGCAGCGGCGGGTGGTCGTCCGGCGGCGGTAACGAGTGCTTGTACGTGGAGGTGTTGCCACGGAAGTCCAGGATCAGCACGGCCAACGTGCGTCCCAGCGTGTACAGGTCGGAGGCGACCGACGGGAACTGGTCGCCGACCTCCGGCGCCTGGTAGCCCGGCGTGCCGTAGACGTCGCTGCTGACGTCGTCGGCCCGGCGGACCGCGCCGAGATCGATGAGCTTGAGGGTGTCCTGCCCGAGCATCACGTTGTCCGGCTTGAAGTCGCAGAACAGCAGACCGTTGCGGTGCAGGTAGGCAAACGCCGGCAGCACCGCGAGCAGGTAGGAGATCGCCTCGGCCACTGGCAGCGGGTCCGGCTGGCCGCGCGCCGCGCGGCGCCGTTTGAGCAGCTCGCGCAGTGACGTCCCGCCGACATACTCCATCACGATGTAGCCGGTCCCGGCGTGCTCGACGAACGTGTGGATCTTGACGATCGTCGGGTGGTCGACGGACGCGAGGAAGCGCCGCTCGGCGATGGCGGCGGCGCGGGCGCCGGCGTCTCCGGCGTCGAGCAGCCCCTTGAGCACGACCCGCAGGCCCTCCACGCTGTGGTCGAGGGCCAGGTAGATCCAGCCCTGGCCGCCGTGGGCGATCGCGCCCATCACCTCGTAGCGGGGGGTCCTGTCGCTGGAGCTCACCGGGGGGCCGATCCTGTCGCCAGGGCGCAACCCCGAGGCGAACGAGAACGGCTGCTGGCAGTGGGCGCAGAAGCCGGTCGTGCGGCCCGGCCGCCCCTGCCGACTGCGCCCCACCGGCTTCTCGCACCTGTGGCAGAACCGCTTGTTCTCGGGCACCACCGGGTTGGCCTGTACCAGCAGGGCCGGGTCCGGCATGGTTGTCTCGGGCACCTGCACCAGCCCGGCGCCGAGCCGGCGCACCGACGGCCTGGCCGGCTTCGAGCCCCTGGTCCGGCCGGCCCGCGAGGCGCGGGACGAGGCCAGCGACGGGGTGGAGCTCGACGACACCGGGGCCTGGGGCGACGGCTGCTGCCGCGACGACGCCGACAGGGAGGACGCCGACAGGACGGACGGCCCGGATCCTGGCGTGCCGGGCGCCGAGGCGGGGGAGGGAGCGGTCCCGCACTCGTCGCAGAACCCGTCCGGCTGGACTGTGCCGCCGCATCCCGGCTCCTGGCACCGGAGCCCGGCGGACGACGCCGTCGGGCTCGACTGCTGTCTCATCGCGTCGGCTCCTCGAGGTCGGTGTGGCCGACCAGTTTCGCGGCGTACGACATCACAAGCTCGGTGGCCGCGTCGAGATCGACCGGCGAGGTGTAGAGCGTCTCCCGCGCTCGCTGGAAGACGACATCGAGATCCGGCGCCTCCGCCACGCCGTGGCGTACCGCCTTCGCGTGCAGCGCGCGCAGCAGCCCGCGCAGCTCGCCGCGTCGGTTCAGCGGTGCGGCGTTCACCTCGGCGGCTCGCCGGGCGGTGGCCAGCGCCGAGGTGGCGACACCGCGCCAGGCGGTGAGCCCGCGGCTGGCCCGCAGCCAGTCGCCGGTGGCCTGACGGCGGTCGAGACGTTCCAGCCACGGGCGCAGGCCCCGCTGTGGGTCGTCCAGCCAGCCGTCCGCCAGCCGCAGCAGGCCGGTGTCGGTACCGGTCACCCGCGTGACGACGGTCGCCGTCGCCCGCTCGGCCGCGGCGGCAGCCGAGACGATCTCGGCGAGCAGCTCGCTGGCCGCGCGCAGCTCGTCGGGCAGCGAGTCGTGTTGCCGGCACAGTTCGTCGACGGCGTCGCGGGCCAGGCGGACCCGGTCGGCAGTCTCGGCCGGTTCGGCCGGCGTCACCGCCATCGGGTCGCTGGCGACGCTCGCCGCCAGCGACGACACGCTCGTCCTGGCGGCTGCCAGCTCGGCGACGGAGCCGGAGCCCAGCCCGATCCGCTGGAGCGCCGCCGTCAGCTCGGCGAGTTCGCGCTCGGCGGCGGCCAGCGTCGCGAGGCTGCCGGACCGGGCGGTCTCGAGCAGGTCGAGGTCGGCGTTCGCGGCGGCCACCGTCTCGGCGGTGCCGACCAGCAGCTCCTCGGGATGGATCGAGATGCCGGCCACAGCACCGACGGGGCCGCCCGCGCCCACGCCACCGCCATCGCCATCGCCATCGTCCACGCCACCGCCCGCGGCGGCTGGGTCGGCGTGTGGTGGGGGCGGTTTGCGCGGCACCGACGCCCGGTGCAGCAGGGCTTCGAGTTCCTCCGTCCTGCGCGGTCGCGGCCCGCCGGTGCGTAGCGTCCGTGCCCTGGTCAGCACCTCGGACAGCGTGGTGAACCGGTCCCATAACCAGTCCAGCCGGTCGCGCGCCCGGCCGGCGTACATCGCGGTCTGGCTGCCCGGCGCGCTCGCCGTGGCAGCCGGGGCCGGCAGCACGCGGGCAGCCCGCGCGTCCAGGTCGAGCAGCGAGCGGGCCAGCGTCGCGCTGCTCGCCTCCAACCGGGTGAGCGTGACGTCCACGGCGTCGAGCCGACCGGGTGCCACGGCAGCCTAGTTTCGGTAGACCGGGGTCGGCGGCGCCGGGACGGTGCGGTCCAGCCAGCGGTCGAAGATCTGGGCCCAGGTGCCGTCGGCGAACGCCCGCTCGAGCACACCGTTGACGAACGCGGTCAGGTCGGGGTTGTCCTTGCTCACCCCCGCGGTGATCGGCTGGTCGAACCGGTCGGCGTTGACGACGTGGGTCCGCGGGTCCTGCGCCGCCAGGCCCGCCAGCACCATCTCGTCGTTGACGATGCCCTCGACCTCGCCGTCCTGCAGCGCGATCAGACAGTCGGCGACGTTCGACACCGGGTAGGGGATCGGGTGCGACGGCTCGTTCTCGATCGCCTGCAGCGACGTGGTGCCGGACGCGGCGCACACCTTCCTGCCGCCGAGGTCCGCCAGGCTGTGGTAGTTCGAGTCGCGCGACACCAGCAGACCGGTCGCGGTCATGTAGTACACGGTGGCGAAGTCGACCTCGAGCAGCCGGTCACAGGTCGCCGTCAACGAGCCGGTGGACAGGTCGATCTCGCCCTGCGCGACCAGCGGCAGCCGTTGCGCGGCGGTGATGGCACGGAACCGCACGTGCCTCGGCGCGCCGAACAACCACCTGCCGACGAGGTTCGCGATGTCGACGTCGAAGCCCTCGAACTCGCCGGTGTCCGGGTTCACCGAGCCGAACGGCGGGGTGTCCGGACGGACGCCGACGATCAGATAGCCCCGATCGAAGATCCTACGCAGTGCCGGGGTTGTCGGGACGCTTCCCGGCGCCGGCATCGGCGACGGCGGACGCCAGGTGGCGGTCGGGTTGCCACAGCTGGCCGGCGGTGGTGCCGGCGAGGGTGGCGAAGCGGCCGGCGCACCGGGATTCGCGCCGCCGGTGGGCGCGGCGGTCGCGGCCGACGTCGCTCGGGGCGGCAACGGTCGCGCGGCGTCCGGCAGGCCCGCCCCGATGCTCCCGCAGGCGACGAGCCCGGCCAGTAATGCCCGACCCCCGCCGCTGCCGCGGTGCGCGGCCCCCTCGCCCTCGCGCGCTTCCGGCGCAAGATCACTCCCACGGGCCAATCGTAGGTTGTCGATCCTGGCGGAGTAAGCCTTGTGTCAGGTTGGTGTCACGCTCGGCGGTATTCGTTGATACGGACCTGGAATCCGGCGATGGTCAGCGCGGTGGCGCCGACCAGAACGACGGTCGCGGCGACCGCTACCGGGGCGAGGTCGTCCGAGGCGTCGGCCAGCGTGGCGGCGAACCGTCGCTCGCTCGCGGTCAGCGCGGCGTCGGCCGTCCTGTCGTACCGTCCGAACGTGGCGGTACCGTCGGTGAGCGCGAGTTTGACGGCCTGTTGGAAGCCGCCCGGTTGCGCGGCTCCCGCCCGGACCTGGACGCTGGTTTTCTGATACTGCTCCCAGGCGCCGGCCAGGCCGGCCCGCGGCTGTGCGTCCGGCCCACCCGCGGCGGCGACGGCGGGCAGCACCGGCGGGCCGAGCGCCTCGTCCGCGGTCGCGCCGCCTGACGTCGTGCCAGCCGCCGGCGCGTCGTTCAACGCCCGGCCGGACTCGTCGTAGCCCAGACGCTGAGTGACCCGCACCGCGTCCTGGTCGAACAGCGTGCCGTTACCCCGGGCGATCAGCGCCAGGCTTTCGTCGCCCCAGGCGCGAAGACCGAGGCCACGTGCCTGCGCGACGAGCGTCATCGGTTGGAAGGCGTCGTCACGCCCGTCCCGCAGCGCCGACCGTTCGGCGGCGAAGGCGCTGAGCGTGTAGCCGAGCACGCCGGCGACCAGCGCGGTCGCGGCGACCAACGGCAGGTTGAACACGCGGTTCGTGCGGCGGTACAGCAGCACCTGCACGGCGACCAGGCCCGCCAGACACGCCAGCCCGGCGAGGGCGACCAGCACCGGGTGGTACCAGGCGGTGGCCCGGTCGTAGGAGGCGTCGATCCGCCCGGCGTCGACAGCGGCCAGAGCGTCGGCCGCCGGCAGGATCGTGTACTGCATCAGCGTGGACGCCTGCCGAAGGTAGGCCGCGCCGACGACGTTGCCGAGCCGGTTGTTGGTACGGGCCCGTTCCACCAGGCCGGTGTAGGTCGGAATCTCGCGGGCGAGGGTGGTCAGCGGCTCCCGCGCCTCGAGCGGTCCGCCGGTACGGGCCAGGTCGACGACGCGGCGGGAGGCGGAGGCCACCGACTCCTCGTAGACCCGGCGCTGCGCGACGGGTTCGACTCCACCGGCCAGGAAGGCGCGGGCAACCGTGGCGTCCGCGACCGACAGATCGGCATGGATGCGTTGCGCGGCGACGAACGACGGCCCGGCGTCGTTCCTGACGGTGTCGATCGCGTCGGCGCGGGACAGCCCGGTGCCGAACGCGGTCAGCCAGAGCAGCAGCGTCGCGCCGAGCAGACCCGCCGACAGCAGACGGAGCAGGCCGGGCGTGGTGGCGGACCGCGCTCGAAGGCCGGCGACGACTCGTCTGACCGGGATCACGCAGTGATCGTAGTGTCACCGTGGCGGGTCGCGTGCCAAATTGACAACTACCGGACGGATGTTGGTACTGGACGGATGCTGGACGAACGGGTGCGTCTGGTCCGCCCGTCCCACCGAATTTGGCCAGTGTGTCACGCTGGACTGGTCGCTGCGCCGTGCTGGCGCAACGTTATCGGGTATGGCCGGGCCGTCAGGCGCGGCACAATGGGCACGTGCCCGCCCCATCTCCCCAGCTGGACCCCGCGATCGCGGACCGGCTCAAACGTGACGCCGCCGGCCTGTTCCCGGCGGTCGCCCAGCAGTACGACACCGGCGAGGTGCTGATGGTTGGCTGGATGGACGACGAGGCCCTGCGCCGGACGCTGACCACCGGACGGGCCACCTACTGGAGCCGCAGCCGCCGCGAGTACTGGGTCAAGGGGGACACCAGCGGCAACCTGCAACTGGTCCGCTCGGTGTCGCTGGACTGCGACGGGGACACCGTCCTGGTCCAGGTCGACCAGGTGGGGCCGGCCTGCCACACCGGCAGCCGGAGCTGTTTCGACGGCCGGCGGCTGCCGGTCACCGTCATCGATCCGCCACGGGCCCGCGACGCCCGGCGCGCGGACGCCGCCGAACCCGCGAGGGGAGCACAGCCGTGACCACAGGGGAGATCAGCCCCGGTCGCTCGCGGTTCCACGAGCTGGCCGCCGAATACCCGGTGGTCGCGGTGACCCGCCGCCTGCTCGCCGACGGCGAGACCCCGGTCGGGATCTACCGCAAGCTCGCCGGCGGCCCCGGAACGTTCCTGCTGGAGTCCGCCGAGAACGGCGAGGCGTGGTCGAGGTATTCGTTCGTGGGTGTCCGGGCCGCGGCCACTCTCACCGAACGTGACGGATCGGCGGTCTGGCTGGCTGGTGACCCTCCGCCGGGGCTGCCCACCGGCGGCGACCCGCTGGAGATCCTGCGGGCGGCGCAGGCGACGTTGCGCGCACCCCGGCTGCCCGACGGCCCGCCGCTGACCGGCGGGCTGGTGGGCTACCTGTCGTACGACATCATCCGACGGGTGGAACGGCTGCCCGCGACCGCCGTGGACGATCTGGGCATGGCCGAGCTGCGCATGATGCTCACGGCCGACCTGGCCGTCTTCGACCACCGGGACTGCTCCTGCCTGCTGATCGCCAACGTGTTCACCTGCGGCGGCGGCGACCTGGACGCGGCCTACGACGACGCCCTGCACCGGCTCGAGGTCATGACCGCCGGCCTGTGCAAGTCGACCGAGCCGACCGTGGCCAGCACCGGGGTGCCGGCGAAGCTGTCGATCGCGGACTTCGTCTCGGCAACCCCACCGGAGCGTTTCGAGGCGTCCGTCGAGGCCGCCATCGAGGAGATCCGGGCCGGCGAGTGCTTCCAGATCGTGGTCTCCCAGCGCTTCGAGCGGCGGACGACGGCCGCCGCCCTGGACATCTACCGGGTGCTGCGGGCGTCCAACCCGAGCCCGTACATGTACCTGCTGCGCTTCGACGACCATGATGTGATCGGCTCCTCGCCGGAGGCGCACGTGACGGTGACCGGACGCCGCGCGCTGCTGCACCCGATCGCCGGCAGCCGCCCCCGCGGCGCCACCCCGGAGGCGGACGCCGAGCTCGCCGCGCAGCTGCTCGCCGATCCCAAAGAACGGTCCGAGCACGTGATGCTCGTCGACCTGGTCCGCAACGACCTGGGCCGGGTCTGCACGCCGGGGTCGGTCCGGGTGGTCGAGTTCGCCGCCGTCGAGCGGTTCTCGCAGATCATGCACATCGTGTCCACGGTGATCGGTGAGGTCGCCGAGGACCGGTCGGCCGTGGACGTCCTCACGGCGACCTTTCCCGCCGGCACCCTCACCGGCGCGCCGAAGGTGCGCGCGATGGAGATCATCGAGAGCCTCGAGCCCACCCGCCGGGGCCTGTACGGGGGCGTGGTCGGCTACCTGGACTTCGGCGGTGACCTGGACACCGCGATCGCCATCCGCACCGCCGTGCTGCGCGACGGCGTCGCCTACGTGCAGGCCGGCGCGGGTATAGTCGCCGACTCCGTCCCCGCGGCCGAGAACGACGAGAGCCGGACCAAGGCGGCGGCGGTGCTGCGGGCGATCGAGATCGCCGAGTCGCTGCGTCCGCCGACATGACCGGGGGAGCACCACCGCGGACGCCGTCCGCGACCGCCGGTGAGCACCGTGACGACGGCACCCGTGCGGCCCACGACACCACGGCTCCCGGTGCTCCCGCGGACCATGACGCGTCCGCGGCCGGGGGTGGACGGGCCGCCGCCGGCCGGCGGCGGGAGATGGCCGTGGCGGTGGCAGCCTGCCTGCTCGGCGCCGCGGTGGTGCTGCTCACCGTCGGGGCGACCTGGGTGCGGGTGCGGGTCGCCGCCACGGTGGCGGACGAGCCGGTGGCGGCCGCGGCGCCGCTTGCCGCCAGCCTGAGCGGCTCCGAACTTGCCCCGGCCCTCGCCGGGCTGGGCCTGGTGGGACTCGCCGGGGTGGTGGCGATCGCCGCGACCAGGCGTGCCGGCCGGGTGGTCGTCGGCGTGCTCGTCCTGCTCGCCGGAGTGGCGGCTGCCGTCGTCGCCGGCCGGATCGCGGCCGATCCCCTCTCGGCGGCACGGGCCACCGCGCGGGTGCGTGACCTCGCCCCCGGCGCCACCGCCGACCTGCGGGATCTGCGGCGCACCGCCGCGCCGTGGCTGGCCGCCGCCGGCGGCGTGCTCCTCGCCGGCGGCGGGCTGCTCGTCGCGCTGCGCGGGCGCACCTGGTCGGCGCTGTCCGCCCGCTACCGAAGCCCGGCGGCCCGGCCGGTCGACGCCTGGGAGGCCATCGACCGCGGCGACGACCCGACCTGATCCCGGCCCCGGCCTGATCCCGGGTCTGGCCGACCGGGTGCGCCGTAGAGGGCGCCGCGGCGGATCGCTGGTGGGCCGGCAACCGGTCGGCGGTGGGCGGACTGCCGAGTGTCGGCTACTTTACGGTCGGCAGCATTCCCTCCAGGTAGCCAACAAACGGACAATCACGGTACGTGGGCATGGCGTCCGCGTATCCGATGTGCAAAGGTTTTTCGGCTCCCTCGTTTCACCGCCGCCGGGCCTGTGTCAACCGGTGAGCAACCGGCGGATGTGAGCACGCGAGCCCTTCGGCGGGGGGCGGATGCCTGTCGCACACGCCTGGCCTAACATCGGCGCCATGGCCGAGACAGCCACGGGCACAGATCGATGAGCGTTCTCGACGACATCCTTGACGGGGTCCGTGCGGACCTCGCCGAACGGGAGGTCGCGACCCCCCTGGCAGCGCTGAAACGACGCGTCGAGCGCGTTCCTGATCCCAGGGACGCGCTGGCGGCGCTGCGCAGCCGGGCAGTCGCGGTGATCGCCGAGGTCAAGCGCCGTTCCCCGTCCAAGGGCGAGCTCGCCACGATCGCCAACCCGGCGGAGCTGGCGGCCCAGTTCGAGACGGCGGGCGCGGCGGCGATCAGCGTCCTGACCGAGCGGCGCCGGTTCGGCGGGTCGCTGGCCGACCTGGACGCCGTGCGCGTCGCGGTGGACGTGCCCCTCCTGCGCAAGGATTTCGTGATCTCCCCTTACCAGGTCTTCGAGGCGCGGGCGCACGGTGCCGACATCGTCCTGCTGATCGTGGCGGCGTTGGAGCAGCCCCGGCTGGTCGGCCTGCTCGAACGGGTCGAGTCGCTGGGTATGACCGCCCTGGTCGAGGTGCACGACGAGCAGGAGGTCACGCGGGCGGTCGACGCGGGAGCCCGGCTGATCGGCGTCAACGCGCGTGACCTGCGGACGCTGGACGTCGACCGCGACACCTTCGCCCGGCTGGCGCCGCTGCTGCCGCCAGGGGTGCTCAAGGTCGCCGAGTCCGGCGTACGCGGGCCGCACGACCTGCTCGCCTACGCCGCGGCCGGAGCCGACGCGGTCCTGGTGGGGGAAGCCGCGGTGACCGGCACGGATCCCCGTCAGACGGTCGCGGATCTGGTCACCGCCGGTGCGCATCCAGCCACCAAGGTCGGTCGCTGACCAGTCGCTGACCACACCGCGCCTGGCGCGTCTCCGAGACGATAGGGTCACGCCGTGACCTCCGCCGTGACCTCCGCCGCCGGGCTCGCCAACGCGGATGCCGCGCCGGTGAGCCCGGTGCCCGACAGTGCCGGGCACTTCGGCCGTTTCGGCGGCCGTTTCGTCCCCGAGGCGCTGTTCACCGCGCTGGACCAGTTGACCGAGGCCTACGCGGCCGCGCGGGCCGATCCCGGTTTCACCGCCGAACTGGACGGGCTGCTCGCGACGTACGCCGGCCGGCCCACCGCGCTCACGGACGCGGCCCGGCTGACCGCGCACGTCGGCGGCGCCCGCATCCTGCTCAAGCGGGAGGACCTGGCCCACACCGGCTCCCATAAGATCAACAATGTGCTCGGCCAGTGCCTGCTCACCCGCCGGATGGGCAAGACCCGGGTGATCGCCGAGACCGGCGCCGGCCAACACGGGGTGGCCACGGCCACCGCCTGCGCGCTGCTCGGCCTGGACTGCGTGGTCTACATGGGCGAGGAGGACACCTCCCGGCAGGCGCTCAACGTCGCCCGGATGCGGCTGCTCGGCGCCGAGGTCGTCCCCGTCGCCGCGGGCAGCCGCACCCTCAAGGACGCGATCAACGAGGCCATGCGGGACTGGGTGGCCACGGTGGACACGACCCACTACTGCATCGGCTCGGTGATGGGGCCGCACCCGTTCCCGATGCTGGTCCGCGACTTCCAGCGGGTCATCGGGGTGGAGGCGCGGGCGCAGGTGCTCGAGCGCGTCGGCCGGCTGCCCGACGCGGTGGTGGCCTGCGTCGGCGGCGGCTCGAACGCGATGGGGATCTTCCATCCGTTCATCGATGACACCTCGGTCCGCCTGATCGGCGCCGAGGCCGGCGGCGACGGGCTGGCCACCGGCCGGCACGCGGCCGCGATCGCCGGTGGCGCTCCCGGCGTTCTGCACGGCATGCGCACCTTTCTTCTCCAGGACGCCGACGGGCAGACGCAGGTGTCGCACTCGATCTCGGCCGGGCTGGACTATCCGGGCATCGGCCCCGAGCACGCCTGGCTGCACGAGACGGGCCGGGCGACCTACGGGGTGGTCGACGACCAGGCCGCCATGGACGCGCTGCGCCTGGTGGCCCGGCTGGAGGGCATCCTGGTCGCGATCGAGAGCGCGCACGCGTTCGCCGCCGCGTTCGACGTCGCCCGGGATCTCGGCCCGGACGCCGTCGTCGTCGTGAACTGCTCGGGGCGGGGCGACAAGGACGTCGACACCGCGGCGAAGTGGTTCGATCTCCTCTGACGGCCAGCACCGGCGGGAACGCTGTCACCGACGAAAAACGCCATCACTGGCGGGGGAGAACACCGCCAGCGACCGGAAGCATGCCGAACCAGCTCCGCGCGGCGGGCGTCAGGCACGGCCTGGCCGCCGCCGCCGGAACGGATCACGGAACGGATCAGGGTGCGAAGTCTTTCGGATGAACGGAGTCTCGCCGGCGAGCCCAGCGAGCAGAGCCGGCTGAGCCAGGTCTTTGCCAGGGCGCGCGCTGACGGGCGGGCGGTGCTGGTCGGCTACCTGCCGGCGGGCTTCCCCTCGGTGGCCGGCGGGATCGCGGCGGTGCGGGCCCTTGCCGAGGCCGGGGCGGACGTCGTCGAGGTCGGCCTGCCCTACTCGGATCCGACCATGGACGGCCCGGTGATCCAGGCCGCGTCGGACGCGGCCCTGCGCCGCGGGGTCACCACCGCCGACGTCCTGCGCACGGTGGAGGCGGTGGCCGTCACCGGCGTGCCGGCGCTGGTGATGACCTACTGGAACCCGATCGAGCGCTACGGGGTCGACGCGTTCGCGCGTGATCTCGCGGCCGCGGGCGGGGCCGGCGCGATCACCCCGGACCTGCCGCCCGAGGAGGCCGGCCCGTGGCTTGCGGCCACCGCCGACGCCGGGCTCGACTCCGTCTTCCTGGTCGCGCCGAGCTCGACCGACGCCCGGCTGGCGCGGGTCGCCACGGTCAGCAAGGGCTTCATCTACGCGGCGTCCCTGATGGGAGTGACCGGGACCAGGGAGCGGGTCGGCGCGCAGGCGGCCGACCTGACCCGCCGGCTCCGGGCCGTCACCGACACGCCGGTCGCCGTCGGGCTCGGTGTGAGCACACCCGAACAGGCGGCCGAGGTCGCCGGCTTCGCCGACGGTGTGATCGTCGGATCGGCCCTGGTCAAGGCGCTGCTGGAGGCCGAACGTGCCGGGGCGGATCCGGGGGAGGCGGAGGTGGCGCTGCGGGGGATCGTGACCGGGCTCGCCACCGGGGTACGCCGCCCCGAGCCGTCCGTGCCACGGGGGTGATCCCCGGCGGTTTCGCCGCCCGCACCGTTCCCGCCGTCCGTGCCCGGTGCCGCGGTTACAGGCACGCTTTATGGCAATTTGTCATCCTTTGTCATGCCTTGTAACGTATTGTAACGCCTGCTGATGGCTGCTGATGTCCGGTGACGTTTGGTGGTATTTGATGACGCTTGATAATGGCCTGCTGGTAACTTACGGTGATTCTTGTGACGGTCGGTGATGTGGGGCATGGCGAGGGCCAGGTTACGGGCGGTATAGCTTGACCTATGTGGTCCTAGCCGCGATTCCCAGCCCCTCGACGGGCATCCTGTACGTAGGCCCCGTCCCGCTGCGGGGCTACACCCTTACGATCATCGTCGGTATCGTGATCGCGACTGTGATCACCGGGCGGCGGCTGCGCGCGCGCGGCCAGCCGGCCTATCTCGCCACCGACGTGGCCGGATGGGCCGTCCCGTTCGGCATCGTCGGAGCGCGGGTCTACCACGTCGTCACCAGCCCGGACGCCTACTTCGGCGCCGGCGGGGACCCGGTCGACATACTGCGGGTCTGGCACGGCGGGCTGGGGATCTGGGGCGCGGTCGCCGGCGGGGCACTGGGCGTGTGGCTCGCCTGCCGGCGCCGCGGGGTCGGCTTCGGCCTGTTCGCCGACGCGGCGGCCCCGGGCCTGGCCTTGGCCCAGGCCGTCGGGCGGGTCGGCAACTGGTTCAACCAGGAGCTCTACGGGCGCCCGACCGACCTGCCCTGGGCGTTGCGGATAGATCCCG
>NZ_CAAAFS010000229.1:0-9821 GCF_900634755.1 Protofrankia symbiont of Coriaria myrtifolia | reverse complement strand
CTCCGGTGACGCCGCCGCCCAGGCCAACGGCCCGGACGGGGAGAGTGACGCGGGGAGCGCGGCGGCCGAAGGCGGCGGCCCGGACGGGGAAGCCGGCCCGGCTCGGCCCGACACCGCGCCGCCGGGTGTGCCGGGTGCGCTGCCGGGTGTGGAGTCCGCCGTCCCCGCGACCAGCGAGCCGTCCGACCGACCCTGACCGGGGCGGCGCCCGGCCGCGACGGCGGAAAACGAGGAGGACGGGAGAACGCGGGGAACAACGCAGGGAACACGGAGAGTACGGAGAGTACGCGGAACGAGGTGTCCGGAGTCCGACAGTCGGCGGCTGACAGCGGTCGCGGACAGTGCTGGAAGGCAGCGCTGGAAACAGCGACGAAAGGTGTCCGTGATGTCGGTGTACGGTCAGCGCAGCATGCCCGGGGACCGGCCGGCGCACCTCGGGGCCGAGGCGCCACCGAGTGCCCGGTTGGCCACATCCGCAGCCAGCCCGTTTGTGATCACGGCGGATCCAGTGCGCACGTGGCACACTCGTTAGTGCGCCCGGCCGGGACATTCCCTGTCGCGGCGGCGCGTCCGGACAGCGTCGTCCGCCTCTTGGAGATCCCCTGAAGACGGACAGGACCCGCCGGATGTCGATCGCACAAGGTTTGTACGACCCCACGTTCGAGCACGACGCCTGCGGGGTCGGCTTCGTCGTCGACGTTCGTGGGCGACGCAGTCACGAGCTGGTCGAACAGGGCCTCACCGTGCTACGCAACCTTGACCACCGGGGTGCCTCCGGCTCCGACCCGGACACCGGGGACGGCGCGGGCATCCTGTTGCAGATCCCGGACACGTTCCTGCGCGACGTCGTCGACTTCCCGCTGCCGCCGCCCGGCCAGTACGCGGCGGGGACGGCGTTCCTGCCGCAGATCGCCGGCGACCGGGACGACGCGGTCCGCGCGATCAGCCGGATCGTACGCGCGGAGGGCCTGCGGGTCCTGGGCTGGCGTGAGGTGCCGGTGGTCAGCCACATGGTCGGCCGGGCCGCCGCCGAGGTCGAACCGTGGATGCGCCAGCTCTTCCTCGGCCTGCCCCCCACGGCCAGCGGCAGCGGCACAACCGGTGTCACAGCTGGTGACGGCGCCGCCGACGGGTCCTTCGACCTGATGGACCTCGAGCGCCGGGCGTTCCGCGTGCGCAAGCGGGCCCGCCTGGAGGCGGGGGTGTACTTCCCCTCCCTGTCCGCGCGCACCATCGTCTACAAGGGGATGCTCACCACCCACCAGCTTTCCGCGTACTTCCCCGATCTTGACGATCCCCGGTTCGCCAGCGCCATCGCTCTGGTGCACAGCCGGTTCTCCACCAACACCTTCCCGAGCTGGCCGCTGGCGCACCCGTACCGGTTCGCGGCCCACAATGGTGAGATCAACACCGTGCGTGGCAACCGCAACTGGATGCAGGCCCGGGAAGCGCTGCTCGCCAGCGACCTGATCCCGGGGGAGCTGAGCCGCCTGTTCCCCATCTGCTCGGACGGCGCCAGCGACTCGGCCAGCTTCGACGAGGTCCTGGAACTGCTCCACCTGGCCGGGCGCAGCCTGCCGCACGCCGTCCTGATGATGATCCCGGAGGCGTGGGAGAACCACGACGAGATGGATCCGGCCCGGCGGGCCTTCTACCAGTTCCACTCGACGCTGATGGAACCGTGGGACGGCCCGGCGTCGATCGCCTTCACCGACGGCACGGTCATCGGCGCGGTGCTCGATCGCAACGGGCTGCGCCCGTCCCGCTACTGGGTGACCGACGACGGTCTGGTCGTCATGGCCTCCGAGGTCGGCGTCCTCGACATCCCCGCGCACAAGGTGGTGCAGAAGGGCCGGCTGCAGCCGGGGAAAATGTTCCTGATCGACACCGCCCAGGGCCGGATCGTCGACGACGAGGAGATCAAGTCCGAACTGGCCGCCGCCGCCCCCTACGAGGAGTGGCTGCACGCCGGCCTGATCTCCCTGGACGACCTGCCCGAACGTGAGCACGTCATCTACGGGCACGAGTCGGTGCGCCGCCGCCAGCAGGTCTTCGGCTACACCGAGGAGGAGCTGCGGGTCATCATCGCGCCGATGGCCCGTGCCGGCATGGAGCCGATCGGGTCGATGGGCACCGACACCCCGATGGCGGTGCTCTCGCAGCGCCCGCGGCTGCTGTTCGACTACTTCACCCAGCTCTTCGCGCAGGTCACCAACCCGCCGCTGGACGCGATCCGGGAGGAGATGGTCACCAGTCTGGCGCGCACGCTCGGCCCGGAGGGCAACCTGCTCGCGCCGTCACCGGCGTCCTGCCGGCTGGTGCACCTGCCGTACCCGGTCATCAGCAACGCCGAACTCGCCAAGATCGTTGGTATCAACGACGACGGTGACATGCCCGGGTTCGCCGCGGTGACCGTCCGTGGTCTCTACGACGTCGACGGCGGCGGGGCGGCGCTCACCGGCCGGCTGCGGGAGATCTGTCGCGGGGTCAGCGAGGCGATCGCCGACGGCGCCCGCATCGTCGTGCTCTCCGACCGCGACTGCGACCGGCACAAGGCCCCGATCCCCTCCCTGCTGCTGACCGCCGCCGTCCACCATCACCTGATCCGGGAGAAGACCCGCACCAAGGTCGGTCTGATCGTCGAGTGCGGCGACGCCCGTGAGGTCCACCACATCGCGCTGCTGCTCGGCTACGGTGCGGCCGCGGTCAACCCGTACCTGGCCTTCGAGTCGATCGACAACATCCTCGACGCCGGCGAGCTGGACGGGATCACCCGGGAGCAGGCCCAGAAGAACCTCATCAAGGCGCTCGGCAAGGGCGTGCTGAAGGTCATGTCCAAGATGGGCGTGTCCACCGTGGCCGGCTACACCGGCGCGCAGCTGTTCGAGGCGATCGGGCTGTCCCAGCAGCTCGTCGAGACCTACTTCACCGGGACGCCGTCCCGGCTCGACGGAGTGGGCATCGACGTCCTCGCGGACGAGGTCGCGGCCCGCCATCACCGGGCGTACGCGGCGCTGCCCAGCGAGCTCGCCCACCGCGACCTCGACGTCGGCGGGGAGTACCAGTGGCGCCGCGAGGGCGAGGTGCACCTGTTCAACCCGGAGATGGTCTTCCTGCTCCAGCACGCCACCCGCAGCCGCCAGTACGAGGTCTTCAAGAAGTACACCGCCACCATCGACGATCTCTCCCGGCGCAACGCCACCCTGCGCGGCCTGTTCGAGCTGCGCGAGGGGCTGCGCCCGCCGGTGCCGATCGAGCAGGTCGAACCGGTCTCGGAGATCCTCCGACGGTTCGCGACCGGGGCGATGTCCTACGGCTCGATCAGCGCCGAGGCGCACGAGACCCTCGCGATCGCGATGAACCGGATCGGGGGGAAGTCGAACACCGGCGAGGGCGGCGAGGACGCTGAACGTTACGTCCCCGACGCCAACGGCGACCTACGCCGGTCGTCGATCAAGCAGGTCGCCAGCGGACGTTTCGGGGTGACCAGCGAGTACCTCGCCAACGCCGACGACATCCAGATCAAGATGGCGCAGGGCGCCAAGCCGGGTGAGGGCGGCCAGCTGCCCGCGCACAAGGTCTACCCGTGGATCGCGCGGACCCGGCACTCGACGGCGGGCGTGGGCCTGATCTCCCCGCCGCCGCACCACGACATCTACTCCATCGAGGACCTCGCCCAGCTCATCCACGACCTGAAGAACGCCAACACCCGGGCGCGGGTGCACGTCAAGCTCGTCGCCGAGGTCGGGGTGGGCACGGTCGCCGCCGGGGTGTCCAAGGCCCACGCCGACGTCGTGCTGATCTCCGGGCACGACGGCGGCACCGGCGCGTCCCCGCTGACGTCGCTGAAGCACGCCGGCGCCCCCTGGGAGCTGGGGCTGGCCGAGACCCAGCAGACCCTGCTGCTCAACGGCCTGCGCGACCGGATCGTCGTCCAGGTCGACGGTCAGATGAAGACCGGCCGGGACGTCGTCGTCGCCGCCCTGCTCGGCGCCGAGGAGTTCGGGTTCGCCACCGCCCCGCTGGTGGTGGCCGGCTGCGTGATGATGCGGGTCTGCCACCTCGACACCTGCCCGGTGGGGGTGGCGACCCAGAACCCGGTGCTGCGCGAGCGCTTCACCGGCAGGCCCGAGTTTGTCGAGGCGTTCTTCACCTTCATCGCCGAGGAGGTGCGCGAGTACCTCGCGGCGCTGGGTTTCCGCACCCTGCGGGAGGCCGTCGGGCACGTCGAGTTCCTCGACGCGAGGGCTGCCGTCGACCACTGGAAGGCTGCGGGCCTCGACCTCACCCCGTTGCTGCACAGCCCAGAGCGACCGTTCGGCGGCGCCCTGCACTGCACGACCGCCCAGGACCACGGGCTGGACAAGGCGCTGGACAACTCCCTGATCCAGCTCTGCGAGGACGCTCTCGAGGACGGCCGGCCGGTGTGGCTGGAGATGCCGATCCGCAACGTCAACCGGACGGTCGGCACCATGCTCGGCTACGAGGTGACCAGGCGGTACGGGGCGCGGGGCCTGCCCGACGACACGATCTCGCTGCGGTTCACCGGCTCGGCCGGGCAGAGCTTCGGCGCGTTCGTGCCGCGCGGGGTGACGCTCACCCTCGAGGGCGACACCAACGACTACGCGGGCAAGGGCCTCTCCGGCGGCCGGATCATCGTCTTCCCGCCGAAGGAGGCGCCGCTGCGCGCCGAGGAGAACACCGTCGCGGGCAACGTGCTGCTCTACGGCGCCACCGCCGGCGAGGCGTTCTTCCGCGGCATCGTCGGCGAGCGGTTCTGCGTGCGCAACTCGGGCGCGACCGCCGTCGTCGAGGGCGTCGGCGACCACGGCTGCGAGTACATGACCGGCGGTACCGTCGTCGTGCTCGGGCCCATCGGGCGCAACTTCGCCGCCGGGATGAGCGGCGGCGTCGCCTACCTGTACAGACCGCTGCGGCGGCGGATCAACACCGAGATGGTCGACGTGGAGCCGCTGGACGACGACGACCGCGAGCTGCTGCGCACACTGATCGCCCGGCACCGGCGGGAGACCGGCTCCACGGTCGCGGCCGGCCTGCTCGGCCGGTGGGAGGACGAGCAGGCCCGGTTCGTCAAGGTGATGCCACGGGATTACAAACGCGTGCTGGCGGCTATGAAGAAGGCGGAGGAGGACGGGCTGTCCGCCGATGATCTGATCATGACGGCAGCCCGCGGCTGAGCCCGGTCGGGACGCCGCTCGGCTCATCCGCGGACGGGCGGCGTCGCGATGGGTGACGCCTGCCGGGCGGGAGGATCTCCGGTGGCACCGTCCACGCGCAGTACATATCCGATATGTCCAATGACATACCCGCACTCTTCTCGGCGGTTGCCCGATGGCCCCGGCGCCGTCGACATGTCCGTGAAATCCTTGTAAAACATCCTGCAAAAGCCCGATGAGAGACACACCCGCGAACCGCGTCGATCATCGCCCCCGCGACGCCGCCCCCGCGACCCGCCCTTCGCGGCCGACACGTCGGCAGGTGGCGCCCGGCGCGCAGCGTCCCGCCACCCGACAGCGTCCCGCCACCCGACAGCACCTGGTCACCCGACAGGATCCCACCACCCGACAGGAGCGGTATGGCTGACCCGACAGGCTTCCTCAGGCACCACCGGGAGCAGCCGAAGCGCCGGCCCGTCGACGTGCGCATCACCGACTGGAAAGAGGTCTACGAGCCGTTCCCGGCCGGCTCCCTGCGGGACCAGGCCACCCGGTGCATGGACTGCGGCATCCCGTTCTGCCACAACGGCTGCCCCCTGGGGAACATCATCCCGGAGTGGAACGACCTGGTGCGCCGTGGCGACTGGCACGACGCGATCGAACGGCTGCACGCCACCAACAACTTCCCGGAGTTCACCGGACGGCTCTGCCCGGCGCCGTGCGAGGCCGCCTGCGTACTGGGCATCTCCGACGACCCGGTGGCCATCAAGCAGGTCGAGGTGTCGATCATCGACCGGGCGTGGGGTGACGGTACGGTCCGCCCCGTGCTGCCGTCGACGCGCACCGACCAGCGGGTCGCCGTGATCGGGTCGGGCCCGGCCGGGCTCGCCGCGGCCCAGCAGCTCACCCGCGCCGGCCACAACGTCGTCGTGTACGAGCGGGCCGACCGCATCGGTGGCCTGCTGCGCTACGGCATCCCCGAGTTCAAGATGGAAAAGCACGTCCTGGACCGCCGCCTCGCCCAGATGCGGGCCGAGGGGACGGTGTTCATGGCCTCCTGCGACGTCGGCGTCGACATCACCGGGGACGAGTTGCGCGCCTCCTACGACGCGGTCGTGCTCGCCGGCGGGTCGACGGTCGGCCGGGACCTGAGCATCCCCGGCCGCGACCTCGACGGCATCCACCTCGCCATGGAGTACCTGGTGCCCTCGAACCGGGTCCAGCAGGGTGACCTCGCCGCGTCCCCGATCAACGCGGCCGGCCGGCGGGTGGTCATCATCGGCGGTGGCGACACCGGCGCGGACTGCCTGGGTACCGCGCTGCGCCAGGGTGCCCGCTCCGTGCACCAGCTTGAGATCATGCCGCGGCCGCCGCGGTCGCGGCCGGCGGCCAACCCGTGGCCGACCTGGCCGGTGGTCTATCGGGTGTCCAGCGCGCACGAGGAGGGCGGCGAGCGCGTCTTCGCCGTCTCCACCGAGCGTTTCTTCGGTGACGCCGCGGGCCGGGTCCGCTCGCTGCGCATGCACGAGGTCCGACTGGTCGACGGTCGTTTCGAGAAGGTGCCCGACACCGACATCGAGCTGCCCTGTGAGCTGGTGCTGCTGGCGATGGGCTTCACCGGGCCGCAGCGGACGGGCCTGCTCGAACAGCTCGGGGTGGCCCTCGACGCCCGTGGCAACGTCGCCCGGGACGCCGGCTGGGCGAGCTCCGTCCCGGGCGTGTTCGTCGCCGGGGACATGGGCCGCGGCCAGTCGCTGATCGTGTGGGCGATCGCGGAGGGCCGGTCCGCAGCCGCCGCGGTCGACCGCTACCTGCGCGGCAGCACCGACCTGCCCGAGCCGGTCACCCCCACCCGGAGATAGTCCCGGATTCCCGCGAAGCGGGAATCCGGGACTATCTCCGGGTGTCTGGCACGGGCTACGGTCCGTGTCTCCCATGCGGTGATCGACGGTGGGCCCTGGCGGGCGCTGTAGGCTTTTCGGCGACGTTACATATCCGTGGTGGTCCGTGCGAGGGCGCCGTAGGCGTCCTGACGGAGGGAACCACCGGGCGTCGCAAGGCGCCTCGCTGACAGGCCACTGGGCGCTGTAAGGCGCCCCGCTGACAGGGCAGGGCGCTGTAAGGCACCCCGCTGGAGGGCACAGGAGCCAGATGCTGGACAGGCGGTTCATCCGGGAGAATCCCGATGTCGTGCGCGAGGCCGCTCGCGTCAAGGGGGTCGACCTCGACGTCGACGGCATCCTGGCTCTCGACCGCAGTGTGCGATCGTTGCAGCACGCCCTGGACACGGCGCAACGTGAGCGCCGTGAGCTCGCGGGTTCGTTCAAGAGCGCCGACGCCGCCGGCCGCGAGCGGCTGCGGGAGCGTTCCGCCGCCCTCGACGTCCAGTTGCGCGAAACCCGCGACGAGCTGGAGACCGCCGGCGAACGGCTGCGGGACCTGCTGCTGCGCACCCCGAACATCCCGTGGGACGGTGCCCCGGTCGGCCCGGACGAGTCCGCGAACACCGTCATCCGGGTCTGGGGGGAGCGGCCGGCGTTCGACTTCACCCCGCTCGACCATGTCGAACTGGCCGAGAAGCGCGGCTGGGCGGAGTTCGAACGGGCCCGCAACGTCTCGGGGGAGCGCGCCTACGCGCTGGCCGGGCCGCTGGTGCTGCTGGAGCGGGCGGTCCACTCCTACGCGCTGGACCTGCTCGCGCACAGGGACTTCCGGCTGGTCTCGGTGCCGTCGCTGGTGAAACGGGAGGCGCTGGTCGGCACCGGTTTCCTGCCCGGGCACGGCGAGGAGATCTACGAGCTGCCCGCCGACGAGCTGTTCCTCGCCGGCACCGCCGAGGTCGCGCTGGTCGGCCTGCACGCCGGCGAGATGCTCCCCCTGCGTGACCTTCCGTTGCGCTACGCCGGGATCTCGCCGTGCTTCCGCCGCGAGGTCGGCAGTGCCGGGCGGGACGTGCGCGGGCTGCTGCGGGTCCACCAGTTCGAGAAGGTCGAGCAGTTCGTCATCTGCGAGGCCGACGAGAAGCAGTCGGCCCACTGGCACGCCGAGCTGCTGGACACGGCCGAGACCGTCCTGCAGTCCCTGGGGCTGGCCTACGAGGTGGTGGAGTGCGCCACCGGCGACATGGGCCTGGGCAAGTTCCGGATGAACGACATCAACACCTGGTTCCCGTCGCTGGAGCGCTACCGAGAGACCCACAGCTGCTCGACGCTGCACGACTGGCAGGCGCGGCGGGCGAACATCCGCTACAAGGACGCCGAGGGGCGTGTCCGTTTCGCCCACACCCTGAACAACACGGCGGTGGCGACCCCGCGGCTGCTGGCCGCCATCCTGGAGAACTTCCAGACGGCGGAGCACCATGTCCGCATCCCCAAGGTCCTGCGCCCCTACCTCGGCGACCGCGAACTGCTCTGAACCGGCCGGGTCAACCGGGCAGGCGCGCCATCCCCCGCCGGAACCGGCACGGCCGGGCACGTTCACGCTGGACTGTCGTGGGCACACCACTGCACGTGAACGACGGGGATGCCGTGACGGCGGGCGGGCCGGGGTGAACGGCGGTCCGGGTGGGTATCCTCCCGCCCGCAGCGCGCTGGGCCTGCGTTTCGCTCTCGCCCTGTTCGGGCTGCTGTTCGCCACGGCCATGTGCGCCTACTTCGCGGTCCGGGACCAGCCAGCGCTCGCCGTGCTGCTCGGCCTGGTCGCCCTGACCGCCGTGGTCGATCTGTTCGTCATCGTCCGCCGCGTCCGCCGCGAACACCGCTGGTGAACACCCGTTGCCCGCCTGCCTCTCCGGACCCCCAACACCCGAGCTGTAGGTGGAAACCGTCACCGGAGCAACCGCAACCACCTACACCAGCGGAACGCGTAGGTAGAAAGGGCTGTCAGGACGACCGAAACCACCTACGCCTTCAGGCACCGGGGCTGGCGGTGGGAAGTCCGGCCCTGGCCGCGATCGCGAGCAGGCGTTTGTCATAGGTGACGAACGCCTCCAGCCTGGCGCCGGGTTGGTCGGTCAGCACCGTGGCGGTGGCGAGGTGAACGGCGTCCAGGGAGCGCAGCTGTGGGTCATCGTAGGCGGCCGCGACGGCTCGGACCGTGGCGTTGATCTCCAGCCGGTACAGCCGGGCAAGGGTGACCGGTAGCCTGCCCAGAGCCTGCGGGGCGCAGCGGCGCAGCGCGCGGGACGCCTCGACTTCGACCAGGACCGACGACACCAGCGGTAGGGCACGGTGGGCGTCCAGCCAGTCCAGCAGGTCGACGGTGAAGGGCTCCGCGCGGACCAGCTTGATCACGGCGGCAGAGTCGAGATAGATCACCAGTTTTCGTCCTCGCGGGCCGCGGCCAGCTCCGCGGCGGCGTCCACGGCCGGGTCGCCCAGTACGGGTGGCATGGAGAGTGGTTCGCCTACCTGGACTGAGGGCGCAGTAGCCTGGCCCTCGGCGACAAGGCGCTCCAGTACCGACAACTCACGTTCGACGGGGACGAGGCGTGCGACCGGATGGCCGCGATCGGTCACCTCCACTGTCTCGCCGCGGCGTACCCGTTCGATCACCTGACTGGTGTTCTGGTTCAGCTCGCGTACTCCTACCTGCCGCATGGGTCCAGTGTAGAACACGCCATTCTACGCTATGGCTCTACAGGGGG
>NZ_CAAAFS010000228.1:0-21358 GCF_900634755.1 Protofrankia symbiont of Coriaria myrtifolia | reverse complement strand
GCTCTACAGGGGGTAGCGCTGGGGTGGGCCGGTTGTGGGGAAGTCGCGTGGAAGATGCGGGAAACCGCCGCGGGACGAACCGGCCCGGGCGGGTGGGCCGGTTGCCGGGATGATGTGAACCTTCGCCGTGACGAAACAGACCGGCTGTCCCCGGCGCCGGGGAAACGTATTTCGGTCATTACTTCCCGAAAGTCCCGGGGTGGCGGCCGCGGGCGGGTGTCACGATTGTTTTTCCGCACGTCCACCCATATATGTGATGGCGTTGTTGTCGAAATACCGTGACCGATGCCGCGCGGGCTGTGAGACGGCGATTTGACACCGCGAAACACGCTGGAAGCAATGCCTCCGTATAAGAAAGGACGGGCAGGCCTGACGGCCGCTCTACCCACGGTCGAACCGTGGGTATGCCTCTCGCCGACCGTCGGTCATTGAGGAGGTCCACGTACGTGGCCAAGCAAATCCAGCATCTGGACCGGGTGGCAATCCGGTTCGCCGGTGACTCCGGCGACGGCATGCAGCTCACCGGCGACCGTTTCGCCTCCGAGACCGCCATCCTGGGGAACGACCTGTCCACCCTTCCCAACTACCCCGCCGAGATCAGGGCGCCATCGGGCTCGCTGCACGGTGTGTCCAGTTTCCAGGTACATTTCGCCGCCCACGACGTCCTCACTCCAGGGGACTCGCCGGACGTCCTGGTGGCGATGAACCCGGCCGCGCTGCGCGCCAATCTCGCCGACCTGCCGCCCAATGCGGAGATCATCGTCAACACCGACGAGTTCACCACCCGCAACCTGGAGAAGGTCGGTTATACAAGCAACCCGCTGGAGAACGACTCGCTCGACGGGTTCACCGTCCACCGGGTGCCGCTGACGTCGGCGACGATCGCCGCCCTCGCCGACTTCGAGGTCTCCAAGAAGGACGCCGAGCGGGCGAAGAACATGTTCGCGCTCGGCCTGCTGTCCTGGATGTACAGCCGGCCCACCGAGGGCACGGTGGAGTTCCTCAGGCAGAAGTTCGCCAAGAAGCCGAAGATCGCCGCCGCGAACGTGGCCGCCTTCCAGGCCGGCTGGAACTACGGCGAGACCACCGAGGACTTCGCCGTCCGCTACGAGGTCAAGCCCGCGAACCTGCTGCCCGGCACCTACCGCAGCGTCAACGGCAACTCCGCGCTCGCCTACGGCCTGGTCGCCGCCGGCCTGCGTGCCCACCTGCCGGTCTTCCTCGGCGCCTACCCGATCACCCCGGCCTCGGAGATCCTGCACGAGCTGTCCGCGTACAAGCGCTACGGCGTGACCACCTTCCAGGCCGAGGACGAGATCGCCGCGGTGGGCTCGGCGCTCGGCGCCTCCTACGGCGGCGCGCTCGGCGTCACCTCGACGTCCGGCCCGGGGCTCGCGCTGAAGACCGAGACCCTCGGGCTCGCGGTGATGCTGGAGCTGCCGCTGGTCATCGTGGACGTGCAGCGCGCCGGCCCGTCGACCGGCCTGCCGACCAAGACCGAGCAGTCCGACCTGAACATCGCCCTGTTCGGCCGGCACGGTGAGGCGCCGCTGGCGGTGATCGCGGCCCGCTCGCCGGCGGACTGTTTCTACGCGGCGCTGGAGGCGGCGCGCATCGCGCTGACCTACCGGATGCCGGTCATCCTGCTCTCGGACGGCTACCTGGCCAACGGCTCCGAGCCGTGGCTGCTGCCGGACCCGGCGGACCTGCCCGACCTGCGGGTGGAGTTCGCCACCGAGCCCAACGGGCCGGACGGTAAGTTCCTGCCCTACCTGCACGACCCGCACACGCTGGCCCGCCCGTGGGCGGTGCCGGGCACGCCCGGTCTGGAGCACCGCGTCGGTGGCCTGGAGAAGGCCGACGGCACCGGCGCGGTCTCCTACGTGCCGGCCGACCACGACCTGATGATGCGGCTGCGCGCCGCCCGGGTCGAGGCCATCGACGTGCCCGACCTGGAGGTCGAGGACCCCACCGGGGACGCCCGGGTGCTGGTGCTCGGCTGGGGCTCCACCTACGGACCGGTCGGCGCGGCCTGTCGCAAGCTGCGGGAACGCGGGGTGTCCATCGCCCAGGCGCACCTGCGGCACATCTCGCCGCTGCCGCGCAACGTCGGCACGGTGCTCGCCGGCTACGACCGCGTCGTCATCCCCGAGATGAACCTCGGGCAGCTCGCCCACGTGATACGCGACCGCTACCTGGTCGACGCCGTGTCCTACAACAAGGTCAACGGCCAGCCGTTCACCTCGGCGGAGCTGGAGACGGTCCTGGAGGAGGTCGTGCGCAATGACTGAGGTCCCGCTCAAGCTCACCGCCAAGGACTTCCGGTCGGACCAGGAGGTCCGCTGGTGCCCGGGATGCGGTGACTTCGCGATCCTGTCGGCGATCCAGTCGTTCATGCCGGAGCTGGGCATCCCCCGGGAGCGGATCACCTTCGTCTCCGGGATCGGGTGTTCCTCCCGTTTCCCGTACTACCTCAACACCTACGGGATGCACTCGATCCACGGCCGGGCGCCGGCGATCGCCACCGGTCTCGCGGTCTCCCGCCCGGACCTGTCGGTGTGGGTGGTCAGCGGTGACGGCGACGCGCTGTCCATCGGCGGTAACCACCTGATCCACGCGCTGCGCCGCAACGTCAACATCAAGATCCTGATGTTCAACAACCGGATCTACGGGCTGACCAAGGGCCAGTGCTCGCCGACCTCGGAGTTCGGCAAGGTCACCAAGTCGACGCCGGTCGGCTCTCGGGACACCCCGTTCAACCCGATCGCGGTGGCGCTCGGCGCCGAGGCGTCGTTCGTGGCCCGCACGATCGACTCCGACCGCAAGCACCTGCACTCGGTGCTGCGGGCCGCCGCCGCGCACCAGGGCAGCGCGTTCATCGAGATCTACCAGAACTGCGCCATCTTCAACGACGGCGCGTTCGACGTGCTGAAGGATCCCGCCAGCCGCGACTCGGTCCTCGTCCGCCTCGAGCACGGCAAGCCGATCACCTTCGGCGCCACGGGGGAGAAGTGCGTGGTGCGCGAGCCGCGCGGCTTCGGCCTGGAGGTCGCCGACACCGCCAGCGTCCCGCGCAGCGAGATCATCGTGCACGACGAGACGGTGCCTGGGCCGGCCTACGCGTTCACCCTGTCCCGGCTGTCCGACCAGGATCTCAGCAACACCCCGATCGGGGTGTTCCGCCGGGTGGGCCGGCCCACCTACGAGTCGATGGTCCAGGAGCAGAACAGCGTCGCCCGTACGAGTGCCACGGACACCGCGCCTGACAACCTGCTCACCGAACTGCTGCACACGGGCAACACCTGGACGATCCGCTGAGCTCCTGATCCGCCGGGCCGTCGATCCACCGCCGCGCCGATCAGCCGTTTCGCCGGTCCGGCACCTGACCGATTCGGTGATCTGGTGATTCGGTGATCGGCCGGGCCCCTGGCTCACCGGCGCGCTGACCGGCCGAGCCGTCCAGCCATGTGATTTCCGGCGGACGGTGCTCACGGACATGTTCCGGTTTCCGCCCCACCGGCGTTCCCCGGTCGCCCGCGTCCAACGGACGCGGCGGCCGGGGGACGCCTTTGTCGTTTCCGGCCTGTTCGCGGCGGGCCGTCCGTGTCCGGGCCGTTCGCGCGGGCGGGGCCGCCCACCGTTGGCGGACGGCTTCGCGCGTTCTTCCCGGCCAGCGCTGCCAGGCCGTGCCACAACGGTCGCCCGGACCCACGGGCCGGAATTTCCAGGCCATCCGAACAATGGGCCGGGTAATAGGTCACCGGCGTCGGAACGTTCGTCCCAGAAGTCACCGAACATCGTATTCGGCAACAGATCAGGGATGTAAAAAAATGGTTCGGCACGTTGTCGGATCCGATCGCCGAAAATTGCTGACGGGTAGGCTGCCGACTACCCGGGACCCAGGTGGTGACCAGCATCCACACCATTGGTCCCAGGCCTTTTGGCCACCTGGCCCAGGCCTCTTCTGCTATTCGTCCCGGAATCGCGGATCGGGGGCAGAAGTAACTGGGAAGATACGGCGCTTAAAGCGCCCGAAACAACGGTCAGCGACATTTCTAATCGCGACACCTCAACGGTGAGGATCGCGGGACCGCCCACCGGCGGATCGCGGATCGCGGGTCCGGCATCAGGTAACTGGCCGGCACCGGGTAACTGGCCGGCACCGGCTCGGCGCAGCGTCATCTTCCCTGTTCGGTGCGACTGACGGAGGGCACGCATGATGTGGAGCACGACATCGTGATCGGGTTCTGTGACACCACGTTGCGCGACGGTGAGCAGGCCCCGGGCGTCGCCTTCACCGCCGAGGAGAAGCTCGCCATCGCGTCCGCTCTCGATCGGGTGGGAGTACAGCAGATCGAGGCGGGCGTGCCGGCCATGGGGCCGTCCGAACGCGAGATCATCCGCCGTGTCGCGGCGGCGGGTCTGCGGGCGGAGGTCACCGCCTGGTGCCGGGCCGTGCGGTCCGACGTCGACGCGGCGGCGGCCTGCGGGGTACGGCGGGTCCACGTCAGCATTCCCGTGTCCGACCTGCACCTGCAGTACAAGCTCGGCCGTGACCGGGCATGGGCGCGCAGCCGGATCCTCGACTGTGTCGCGCACGCCCTCGACCGTGGACTGGTGGTCGGGGTCGGGTTCGAGGACGCCTCGCGGGCGGACGACGGCTTCGTCGCCGACCTCGCCGGCGAACTGTCCCGGGCCGGTGTCGACCGTCTGCGCTGGGCCGACACCGTCGGGATCCTCGAGCCCGCCGGGGCGTACGAACGGCTGTCCGCCCTGGTGGTAGCCGCCTCGGCCGCTCCGGCCGTCTGGGAGATCCACGCCCATGACGACTTCGGGCTGGCCACCGCCAACACGCTCGCGGCGGTCAGCGCCGGTTTCGGGTTCGTCAGCACGACGGTCGCCGGGCTCGGGGAACGGGCCGGCAACGCCGCCTTCGAGGAGGTGGCGATGGCGCTGCGTCATCTTCTCGGGTACCGGATCGATCTGGACACCACGGCGTTGCGCGCGTTGGCCGAACTGGTCTCGGGCGCGGCGCGGCGGCCGCTACCCGCCGGGAAGGCGATCGTCGGGGAGTCGGCGTTCGTCCACGAGTCGGGTATTCACGTGGACGGCGCGCTGAAGGCTCCGAGGCTCTACGAGCCCTTCGACCCCGCGGAGGTCGGCGCGCGGCGCCGGCTGGTCGTGGGCAAGCACGCGGGACGGGCGTCGCTGCGCCACGCCCTGCGTGAGTACGGGATCGACGCCGACGAGGGCGTTCTCGGATCTGTCCTGGACGGTCTGCGATCGCACGTCGCGACGCTCAAGCGGCCGCTGTGCTCCGGTGAGGTCCGCGACCTCTACGAGCTCACGGCGGCCAGCCTGGCCGCCGGCGCCGGCGTCGGTTCCTGAACGAATACGGCACGGAACAGCGCACGAAATACCGCACGAAATACCGCACGAACACCGCGCGAAAACGGCATGAGAAGCACGACGGCGGTATCGCGGCGCGGGACCTGTTCCCGCGGGCAGCAGCATCGCCGCAGGCACCAGACAGGTACCAGGACATGCGCTGGACATGTACCGGTTCCCGGGCGCGGAGCGCTTCGGCGAACCAGCACCGGTTCTTCCACAGTGACGCACGCTCAAGCGTGCGGTGAGGAGCACACACCCATGAGGCAGCTCGCGTTCTACGGCAAGGGTGGTATTGGTAAGTCCACCACTCAGCAGAACACGATGGCCGCACTGGCTGAGCGGGGCAACCGGGTCATGATCGTCGGTTGTGACCCGAAGGCGGACTCGACCCGTCTGATCCTGCACTCCAAGGCCCAGCACACCGTCATCGAGAAGGCCGCGGAGAAGGGCTCGGTGGAGGACCTCGAGCTCGAGGAGGTCCTGCTCGAGGGCGCGTGGAACATCCGGTGTGTCGAGTCGGGTGGCCCGGAGCCGGGTGTCGGCTGCGCCGGCCGAGGTGTCATCACCGCCATCACCTTCCTGGAGGAGAACGGCGCCTACGAGGACCTCGACTTCGTCACCTACGACGTCCTCGGTGACGTCGTCTGTGGCGGGTTCGCCATGCCGATCCGCCAGGGCAAGGCCCAGGAGATCTACATCGTCACCTCCGGTGAGATGATGGCCATGTACGCGGCGAACAACATCGCCCGAGGCATCCTCAAGTACGCCCACAGCGGTGGTGTCCGCCTCGGTGGGCTGATCTGCAACAGCCGTAACACCGACCGTGAGGACGAGCTCATCATCGAGCTCGCGCGGCGCCTGAACACCCAGATGATCCACTTCGTTCCGCGTGACAACATCGTCCAGCACGCCGAGCTGCGCCGGATGACGGTCATCGAGTACTCGCCCGAGGCGAACCAGGCGAACGAGTACCGCGAGCTCGCGCGCAAGATCGAAGAGAACGACATGAAGACCATCCCCACCCCGATCAGCATGGACGAGCTCGAGGAGCTCCTGATCGACTTCGGGATCATGGAGCAGGAGGACGAGTCGATCGTCGGTCAGAAGGCCGCCTCCACCGTCGGCGCCTGACCGCTCGTCCCCGCACACCCAGAAAGGTCTGTCATGACTCCGCCCGTGACGTCTGCCGAGACGCAGGCGATGATCGACGACGTCCTCTCGGCCTACCCGCCCAAGGTCGAGAAGGACCGCCAGAAGCACGTCAAGCCCAACGACCCGGGCGGGGCGAAGGAATGTGAGGTCAAGAGCAACGTCAAGTCCCGCCCCGGGATCATGACGCTGCGTGGCTGTGCCTACGCCGGCTCCAAGGGTGTGGTGTGGGGCCCGGTCAAGGACCTCATCTCCATCAGCCACGGCCCGGTCGGCTGCGGCCAGTACACCTGGGGCACCCGGCGCAACTACGCCAACGGGCAGCTCGGTGTCGACAACTTCACCGTCATGCAGATCACCAGCGACTTCCAGGAGAAGGACATCGTCTTCGGTGGCGACAAGAAGCTCGCCGCTATCCTGGACGAGCTGGTGGAGCTCTTCCCGCTGGCCAAGGGCGTCTCCATCCAGTCCGAGTGCCCGATCGGCCTGATCGGTGACGACATCGACGCGGTCGCCACCGCCGCGACGAAGCGGCTGGACCTGCCGGTCGTCCCGGTCAAGTGCGAGGGTTTCCGCGGGATCAGCCAGTCGCTGGGCCACCACATCGCCAACGACGCGATCCGTGACCACATGCTGGGCACCCGGGAGATCGCCGAGCAGACCCCGTACGACATCACGCTGCTCGGTGACTACAACATCGGCGGTGACGCCTGGGCCTCCCGGAAGATCCTCGAGGACATGGGCCTGCGGGTGATCGCCCAGTGGTCCGGCGACGGCACCGTCAACGAGATGGCCACCGCCCACCTGGCCAAGCTCAACGTGCTGCACTGCTACCGCTCCATGAACTACATCGCCACCACGATGGAGGAGCGCTACGGCACCCCGTGGACCGAGTTCAACTTCTTCGGCCCCACGAAGATCGTCGAGTCGATGCGGAAGATCGCCGAGTTCTTCGACGACACCATCAAGGAGAAGACCGAGGCCGCCATCGCGCGGTACCAGCCCTTCTTCGACAAGGTGCGGGAGACCTACCGGCACCGGCTCGAGGGCAAGACCGTCATGCTCGCCGTCGGCGGCCTGCGCCCGCGCCACACCGTCGGCGCCTACGAGGACCTCGGCATGCAGATCATCGGGACCGGCTACGAGTTCGCCCACAAGGACGACTACACCCGTAGCTACCCCGAGCTCAAGCAGGGCATCGTGGTCTACGACGACCCGACCGCCTACGAGATGGAGGAGTTCACCCGCCGTCTCAAGCCGGACCTGGTCGGCGCCGGCATCAAGGAGAAGTACGTCTCGCACAAGATGCGGACGCCGTTCCGTCAGATGCACTCCTGGGACTACTCCGGTCCGTACCACGGTGTCGAGGGCTTCGCGATTTTCGCCCGGGACATGGACAGTGCCGTCAACAACCCGTCATGGGACCTGTTCGACGCGCCGTGGGTGAATTCCAAGAAGAGCTGATTTCCCCGCGGAAGACGTGTCTTTCGCCTGTGGCTTCCCGCGAAAGGCACGTCTTCCGCTCGTAATTCCCCGCGGAAGACGTGTTCTTTCGCCCGTGAACCGGAGGATCGCTGGTGTCCACCAACCCAGACGCACTTGTGGTGCGAGACCACAACACACTGTTCAAGGGCCCTGAGTACCAGGAGCAGCGCGAGCGCAAGAAGCAGTTCGAGGCCGGCTCCTCGCCGGCGGAGGTCGCCCGGGTCGCCGAGTGGACCCGGTCGTGGGAGTACCGGGAGAAGAACTTCGCCCGGAAGGACCTCTCGGTCAACCCGCTGAAGGCGTGCCAGCCGCTGGGCGCCGTGCTCGCGGCCCTCGGCTTCGCCGGGACCCTGCCGCTGGTGCACGGCTCGCAGGGGTGCACCTCGTACTTCCGCGGCCACCTCTCGCGGCACTTCAAGGAGCCGGTGCCGACGGTGTCCTCGTCGATGACCGAGGACTCGGCGGTCTTCGGGGGCCTGAACAACCTCATCGAGGCCCTCGGCACCGCCGTGCATGTGTACAAGCCGGACATGGTGGCGGTGTCGACCACCTGTATGGCCGAGGTGATCGGCGACGACCTGCAGAACTTCATCGCCAACGCCCGCACCAAGGGCGCGATCTCCGAGACCATCCCGGTCCCGTATGCGCACACCCCGAGCTTCGTCGGCTCGCACGTGCTGGGCTACGACAACATGCTGCGCGGCATCCTGTCGTACCTGACCGAGGGCAAGAAGGGCGCGTCCAACGGCACGGTCAACATCGTGCCGGGCTTCGACCCCTACGTCGGCAACATCCGGGAGCTCAAGCGGCTGCTGACCGTGCTCGGCGTCAAGCACGTCGTGCTCGGCGACCACAGCGACAGCCTCGACTCCCCGGCGACCGGCGAGTACCACATGTACCCGGGTGGGACTCCGCTCGCCGTCGCCGCCGACTCGATCAACGCCACCGCCACCGTCTTCCTGCAGTCCTTCGGCTCCAAGCGGACCAGGGAGATCGTGGGCGGGTGGGCCGGCGAGACGGTGACGGTCAACCCGCCGATCGGCATCGGCAACACCGACGTCTTCGTCACCGAGATCGCCCGGGTGGCCGGGGTCGGGGTGCCGGACGAGATCACCGCGGAGCGCGGGCGGCTGCTCGACGCGCTGACCGACTCGCACGCCTACCTGCACGGCAAGCGGGTCGCGATCGCCGGCGACCCCGACTTCGTCACCGGGATGCTCGGCTTCCTGCTGGAGCTGGGCATGGAGCCGATCCACGTGCTGGCCACCAACGGGGACGAGACCTGGGCCAACCAGACCCGGGAGCTGCTGGCCGCCAGCCCGTTCGGCCGGCAGGCGACCGTCTGGCCGGGCAAGGACGGCTGGCACCTGCGGTCGCTCGTGCACACCGAGCCGGTCGACCTCATCGTCGGCTCGACCCATCTCAAGCACCTCGCCCGTGAGGCGAACGTGCCGCTGTTCCGGGCCGGTTTCCCGATCTTCGACCGGCACCACCTGCACCGCTTCCCGATCTACGGCTACACCGGTGGCCTGGCGCTGCTGACCCAGCTGGTCAACCTGTTCCTCGACGAGCTGGACCGCAACGCGCCCGACCACAGCTTCGACATCGTCCGCTGACCGGCACCATCCGCTGACCGGCACCATCCGCTGACCGACACCATCCGCTGACCGACAGTGTCCGCTGACCGGCAGCGGGTGCTGACCGACACCATCCGCTGACCGGCACAGCGTGCTGACCGACACCGTCCGCTGAGGTGAAAATGGCTGCCCTGACGAAGATCGACGCCGCGGTACTCTTCGACGAACCGGCGTGTGACCACAACCGCGCCAAGGAACCCAAGGCCCGCAAGACGGGCTGCTCCCGGCCGAAGCCGGGCGGCACCGCCGGCGGCTGCGCGTTCGACGGCGCGATGATCACTCTGGTTCCGATAGCCGACGTCGCCCACGTGGTGCACGGCCCGATCGCCTGTGCCGGCAACTCGTGGGACGGCCGGGGCAGCCTCTCCTCAGGCCCGACGCTCTACCGCCGGGGCTTCGCCACCGACCTCGGCGAGCAGGACGTGGTCTTCGGCGGCGAACAGCGTCTCTACGACACCATCGTCGAGGCCGCGCGCCGCCACCGCCCGCCCGCGGTCTTCGTGTACGCCACCTGCGTCACCGCGATGATCGGCGACGACGTCGACGCGGTGTGCGCGGCGGCGGCCACCGCGACCGGCATCCCGGTGGTCCCGGTGCACTCGCCGGGATTCGCCGGCAGCAAGAACTTCGGCAACCGGCTCGCCGGCCAGGCCCTGCTCGAACACGTCATCGGCACGGTGGAACCGGCGTTCACCACGCCGTATGACGTGAACCTGGTCGGCGAGTACAACATCGCCGGCGAGCTGTGGGACGTCACCCCGCTGCTGGCGAAGCTCGGCATCCGGGTGCTGGCGAGCGTCAGCGGTGACGGCCGCTACGCCGACGTCGCCGCCGCCCACCGCGCGAAGGCGACGATGGTCGTCTGCTCGCGGGCGCTGCTCTCGCTGGCCCGGGGCCTTCAGGACCGCTACGGCATCCCCTGGTTCGAGGGCAGCTTCTACGGCGTCCGGGCGATGCGCGACACCCTGCGCGGATTCGCCCGCGTCCTCGGCGACAAGGAGCTCTCCTGGCGGGCGGAGGAGCTCATCGCCACCGAGGAGGCCGCCCTGGCGACGGCGCTCGCCCCCTACCGGGAGCGGCTGGCCGGCGCCCGGGCGGTGCTCTACACCGGCGGGGTCAAGAGCTGGTCGCTGGTGGCGGCGCTGCAGGACCTCGGGGTGGAGGTCGTCGCCTCCGGGGCCACCAAGAGCACCGAGGACGACGTCGACAAGATCACCGAACTGCTCGGTGAGGACGGGATCGTCGTCCGCAACGGCACGCCCGCCGAACTGCTGCGGGTGGTCGCCGACACCCAGGCCGACATCCTGATCGCCGGTGGCCGCAACCAGTACACCGCGCTCAAGGGCAGGCTGCCCTTCCTCGACGTCAACCAGGAACGCCACCACGCCTTCGCCGGCTACCCCGGAATGATCGAACTTGCCCGGCGGCTGGATCTGGCGCTGTCCAGCCCGGTCTGGGAGCAGGTCCGGGCGGACGCGCCCTGGGGGGACGAGCCGGATCCCACCGGCCCCACCGGCCGCCCGGGAGGCTCGGCCGCCAGCGCCGGTGGCACTGCCGCCGACGCTGTCACGGCCGCTGTCACGGCCGCCGACGCGGCCGCCGGCGCGGCCGCGGGCGGCGGCTTCGAGGACGGCACCGACGACATCGACGACAGCGATCCCGAGGTCTTCTGATGGCCCGCGTCACCACCGGCGGACACCGGGCCGCCTTCGACCCGCTCAAGCACAGCCAGCCCCTCGGCGGCGCGCTGGCCTTCCTCGGCCTGGCCCGCTGCATCCCGATGCTGCACGGCGCGCAGGGCTGCTCGGCGTTCGCCAAGGCCCTGCTCACCCGCCACTTCCGCGAGCCCATCCCGTTGCAGAGCAGCGCCATCAACGACGTCAGCGCCGTGCTCGGCTCGTCCGAGTCGCTGCTGGGCGCGCTGGACACCATCAACGAGCGGCAGCGTCCCGACATCATCGGGGTGCTGACCACCGGCCTCACCGAGGTCACCGAGGAGGACATGTTCGGTGTCCTCGGCGCGTCGAAGTACGCCCCGGGCTCCCGTGGCCCGCTGGTCGTCGCGGTGTCCACCCCGGACTTCCACGGCGGGCTGTCGGACGGCTGGTCCGCGGCGCTGCGGGGGATCGTCGCCGCGGTCCCGGCCACCGGGGTGACGGTTCCCGGCCGGGCCGCCGTGCTCGTCGGCCCGACGCTGACCGCGGTGGACATCGACGAGATCGCCGATCTCGTCCGGGCCTTCGGCCTCGACCCGGTGGTCGTCCCCGACCTGTCCGGGTCGCTCGACGGCCACCTCGCCGCGAACTGGTCGCCGGTGACCACCGGCGGGACGACCCTCGACGCCCTGCTGGGCCTGGCCGGCTGCGAGGTCGTCGTCGCGGTCGGGTCCGCGGCGGCCACCGCCGCCGGGGAGCTGGCGGTCAAGGCCGGTGCCCCGCTGATCGCCCACGACCACCTCAGCGGGCTGGCCGTCACCGACCTGCTGGTCACCGACCTGATCCGGCACACCGGCGCGACCGCCCCCGAGGCGGTTCGGCGCTGGCGCCGGCGGCTGGCCGACGGGCTGATGGACAGCCACTTCGTCCTCGGCGGGGCGAAGGTGGCCCTTGCGCTCGAACCCGACCAGCTTGTCGCGGTCGGTTCGCTGTTCTACGACGTCGGCGCCGAGATCGTCACCGCGGTGTCGCCGACGAACGCCGACGTGCTGCGGCAGGCGCCGTGGGAGGAGGTTGTCGTCGGCGACTTCGTCGACCTCGCCGAACGGGCCGCGGCGGCCGGCGCCGAGCTGGTCGTCGCCTCCAGCCACGGGGCCGACGCGGCCGCCGAGGCCGGCGCGGCACACCTGACGATGGGCTTCCCCGTCTACGACCGGATGGGCGCCCAGCTGCGCGCCACGTCCGGGTACCGGGGCAGCCTGCACCTGCTCGTGGACGCGGCCAACCGGCTGCTCGAACACCGTGAGTCACACCGTCCGTCGCGTCATCCGGCAGCCGCGGCGCCGACGGGCGCGGCGGCCGCCGAGCGCTTGGAGCAGGACGAGCACCTGGAGGAACTGGCATGTTGAAGGTCGCCTTCGCCACCAGCGACGGCATCGTCGTCGACCAGCATTTCGGCTCGTGCCGCCGGTTCGACGTCTACGAGGTGTCCGCGGAGCTCGCCTCGCTGTACGAGAGCCGGGTGCTCGACCCGGCCGTCGACGACGAGGCCGAGAAGATCGAAAGCCGGCTGGACGCCATCCGGGACTGCGCGATCCTGCACGTCGCCGCGATCGGCGGGACAGCCGCCGCGAAGGTGGTCCGGGCCCGCGTCCATCCGCTGAAGGTCACCGAGGACACCTCGATCGCGGACCAGATCGTCCGGCTGCAGCGGGTGCTCGCCGGCAACCCGCCGCCGTGGCTGCGCAAGCTGCTGCGCGCGAGCGGATCCGGCGCCACCCCCACCTGGAGCCCGCGATGACCATCGACATCACCGGTGCCGGCACCGGCGGCGCGGGTGTGGACGTCACCACCGGCTTCCTGCGCGACCTGATCGACCAGCTGCGGGCCGGGGACACCTACGGCCAGCTCGACCGCCTCGGCTGGGAGAAGCTGCTCAGCCCGTTCGTGCTCACCCCGCAGCGGCGCCGCGAGCTGGGGATCTCCTGTGATGTCGACCCGGCCACCGAGGGCCGGCTGCGCTCCTTCTACCAGGCGGTCGCCGCCGGCATCGAGAAGGCGACCGGCCTGGTCACCGGCTATCTGCTCGATCTCAGCCATGAGGGCTTCGGCCGGGTCACGGTGTTCACCGGCCGGCTCGTGGTCGTCTCCGAGGTGCTGCGTGACGCGCACCGTTTCGGCTTCGACTCCATCGACCATCTTGCCGGGCGCGGCGAGGCGCTGGTCGGCGCCGCCGCCGCGCTCGTGCGTGCCCACCCGGAGGTGGCCCGTGACGACTCCTGACGACATCCCCGAGCTGCGCACGAAGCTGAAGAAGCTCAACAGCCTCGCCACCCGTCTCAAGCTCGACCTGCACGACCTGGCCGAGGACCTGCCGGTCGGCTGGGAGCAGATCCTGGAGACGGCCACCGCGACCTACAACACCTACGTCGAGATCAACCGTCTCGAGCGCGAACTGGCGAAGGTGGACGCGGCATGACCGCGGCATCCGCCGAGCAGCTGCCACCCGCCGAGCAGCTGTCACCCGGCGAGCGGCTGGCGCGCTTCCGCCAGTGCGTCACCGCCGAGGACTACTTCCAGGCCCTGGACGTCCCCTTCGACCCGAAGGTGGTCGCGGTCAACCGGCTGCACATCCTGCGGCACTTCTCCCGGGCCGTGGCCCGGACGGACGCGGAGAACCCCGCTCCGCAGGAGCGGCTGGCCGCCTACCGTGCCGCCCTGGTCGCCTCCTACGAGGCGTTCACCACGGCCGGCGCGCTCGACCACCGCCTGTTCAAGGTCCTCGCCGACCGCGCCCCCCAGGCGTTCGTCGCCCTGGACACCGTCACCGTTGAAGCCGAGAAGAGGGCCTGATGGACGTCAGTTTCGAGGAACCGCCGCTGTCCGAGGCCGCCTACGACGTCGGCGACACCGTCGTGGCCGTCAAGGACCTGCGTAACGACGGCACCTTCCCCGAGCCGGGGATCAGCGTCGGGGACGTGCTGGTGGAGACCGGGACAGTCGGTCACATCCACGGTGTGGGCGTCTACCTGCAGGAGCACATCGTCTACGCGGTCGCGTTCAGCAACGGCCGGGTCGTGGGCTGTCTGGAGCGCGAGCTGGACCTGGTGACCGCCGCGCCGGGCCGGGAAGCGGGTGAGCGGCCATGACCCCCCAGCCGGCGCGGCCGGCGCCGGTACCGGCGCGCTCGATCCCCCTGACGGTGCTCTCCCCGGCCGAGGCGGCCGCGGCGGCCGCGGCCGCCTCGGCATCGGCGCCGGTGGCCGCTGCGCCATCGTCGCCGTCGCCGGCGGCGGGGTGCGCGTCCACCCAGGGATGCGGCACCAGCACGACCGGCCTGGATCCCGCGATCGCGGAGAAGGTCGCCAACCATCCCTGTTACAGCCAGGAGGCGCACCAGTACTACGCCCGGATGCACGTCCCGGTCGCGCCGGGCTGCAACATCCAGTGCAACTACTGCAACCGCAAGTTCGACTGCGCGAACGAGAGCCGCCCCGGCGTCACCAGCAAGCTGCTCACCCCGGAGCAGGCACTGGCCAAGGTCAAGCGGGTGGCCAGCGAGATCAAGCAGATGAGCGTGCTCGGCGTGGCCGGGCCCGGGGAGCCGCTGGCCAACGCGGGGCGCACCTTCCGCACGATGGAGCTGGTGGCCCGGGAGTGCCCGGACATCAAACTGTGTGTGTCCACGAACGGGCTCACCCTCGTCGACCACGTCGACCGCATCGCGGATCTCGGCATCGACCATGTGACGATCACGATCAACATGATCGATCCCGAGGTCGGCGAACGGATCTACCCCTGGGTGGCCTTCCGCGGTAAACGCCACACCGGCCGGGAGGCGTCGAAGATCCTTGTCGAGCGGCAGCTGGAGGGGCTCGCGGCGCTCACCGAACGCGGGATCCTGTGCAAGGTCAACTCGGTGATGATCCCCGGGGTCAACGACGAGCACCTGGTGGAGGTCTCCCGCACGGTCCGCGGCATGGGGGCCTTCCTGCACAACGTGATGCCGCTGGTGTCCGCCCCCGAGCACGGCACCCACTACGGCCTGACCGGGCAGCGCGGGCCGACCCCGCAGGAGCTCAAGGCGCTGCAGGACCGCTGCGAGGGCGACGACGGCGCGCAGATGAACATGATGCGCCACTGCCGGCAGTGCCGGGCCGACGCGGTCGGCCTGCTCGGGGAGGACCGCGGCGACGAGTTCGGCCCCGAGACCTACCTGGAGGGCGAGGTCACCTACGACCTGGCCGGCCGCCAGGAGGCGCACGCGGCGATCGAACGCTGGCGTTCCGACGTCCGCGCCACCCGGGAGGAGCTGCGGATCTCCGCCGGCGCGGCAAAGCCGGAACGCACGGTTCTGATCGCGGTCGCCACCAAGGGCGGGGGAGTGGTCAACCAGCACTTCGGCCACGCCGAGGAGTTCTGGATCTACGAGGCGGGCGAGCGGTGGGCGCGCCTGGTGGGCACCCGCAGCGTCGCGCGCTACTGCGAGGGCGCCTCCGAGTGCGATGACGAGGAGGAGAGCGGCAAGGGGGAGAGCGGTAAGGGATCGGTGCTCGACCGGACCGCCAGCATGCTGTCGGACTGCGCCGCCGTGCTGTGCAGCAGGATCGGTAATGGACCGCGGGAGACGCTGGCCGCGGCCGGGATCGAAGCCGTCGAGTGCTACGACATCATCGACTCCGTGGTCGCCACCGAAGGTGCGCGGCTTGCGGCGCAGGGTGCCCAACAGGCGGCGGACGACCTGTTCGAGGACACCCCGGACGAGCTGTCCGCCCCGCGCCCGCGGTCGGCCGGGCCGGTCGCGGCGAAGGTGGGATCATGATCACAAAATTGCAGGTCGTGCTCACCGAACGTGCCGGCGAGCAGGTCCGGGCGCTGCTCGCCCGCGACGAGACGACCACCGGCTACGGCCTTCGGGTCGGTGCGGAACCCGGCGGCTGCTCGGGCTACAAGTACAGCCTCGCGCTCGCGCCCGCCGCCGAGAAGGGCGACATCACCGTCCGCCAGGACGGGTTCGACGTGTTCGTCGCGTCCGAGTCCGCCTCGCTCGTCCACGGGGTCCGTATCGACTATGCGGAGTCGCTGACGTCGTCGGGTTTCGTCTTCTCCAACCCGCGCGCGGCGGATCCGTGCTCCTGCGGGTCGTCCTTCTCCGCGGACGCCGCGGAGCGTCAGGAGGGTGACGAAGATACCCTGTGGCGGCAGGTCGACGAGGCGATCCAGCAGGTAAGGCCGTTCCTGCAGCGTGACGGCGGGGACGTCACGGTCGTCGACATCACCGCGGGCGTCGTCTCCGTCCGCCTCACCGGAGCCTGCGGGGGATGTTCCGCTGCCCTGGACACGCTCACGGGCGTCATCGAGCGCCAGCTGAAGGAATCGGTGCCAGCGGTCGAGCGGGTCGTCCTCGCGTACTGACAACTCCGTCCGAGCGCATCTGAACGCATCTGGAGGTGGACCAGTGGATATCACGATCAGTTTCACCGAGCGGGCGGCTGGCCAGGTACGTGCGCTGCTCGATCGGGAGGGCGGCACGCCCACCGCCGGCCTGCGGGTCGGCGTCGACGGCAGCGGCGGCGGCTGCGCCGGGCACCGGTACCGGCTGGCCGTCGAGCCCGCGCCGAGCGTCGGCGACGTCGTCACCCGGGTGGCGGACTTCGACGTGTTCGTCGCCGCCGACGCGGTCGACCAGTTCGACGGCATGCGCATCGACTACAGCGAGTCACTGATGTCGTCCGGCTTCACCTTCTACAACCCGCATGCGCGTAGCCACTGTATGTGTGGCCCGTCGTTCGTCCCGCCCGTCCAGCCGGACGGGGTGGAAACGTCGCTGCTGCAGAAGGCGAACGTGGCGATCCAGCACATCCGGCCGCACCTGCAGCTGGTGGGCCGGGACGCCTCCGTGGTCGGGGTCGCCGACGGCGTGATCTCGGTGCGGCTGACCGGTATCGGCCTCGAACGCGAGGCCGACGTCCTCGAGCTGGTGAAAACGGTCGAACAGCAGCTCAAGGACGCCGTCCCCGACGTCCGACGGGTCGTCCCCGCCTCCGTGGGCCGGTAGCGGAAGGCAGGGGGACGGCATGGACATGCGGCGGTTCGAGCGTCAACTGACACTGAGCGGTTTCGGGCTACCGGGACAGGAGCGGCTGTGCGAGGCGACGGTGCTTGTGGCGGGTGTGGGTGGGGTAGGCGGCGCCGTCGCCACCTACCTGGCCGCGGCTGGCGTCGGGCGGCTGGTCCTCGTGCATCCCGGCGCCCTCGAGACACCCGACCTCAACCGACAGACGCTTATGCGACCCGACCGGGTCGGTGAGTCACGGGTGGCCTGCGCCGCCGGCACGTTGCGGGAGCACTACCCGGCCGTCACGGTCGAGGCGTGGGACCGGGACCTGTTCGACCCGCTCCTGCCCGGTCTCGTCGCCGGCGCGGACGTGGTAGTCGACGCCCGCCACAACTTCCCCGAACGGTTCCGGATCAACCGGATGTGCCTGGACCTGGGGGTGCCGCTGGTCTTCGCGGCCATGAACAACACCGAGGCCCAGCTGCTGACGGTGCTGCCCGGCGACCCGTGCCTGCGCTGCGTGTTCGCCGACGGCGACCCGGAGTGGGAGCCGCTCGACTTCTCGGTGCTCGGCGCGGTGGCCGGCACGGTGGGCTGCCTGGCCGCCATGGAGGTCATCAAGATTGTTTCCCGGTTCGGTGAGCCGTCCAGCGGGAAACTGCTCACCTTCGACCTGTGGGACATGGACTTCCGGTCGTTCCCGGTGGCCCACGACCCGCAGTGCGTCGACTGCGGGCCCGTCCGGCGGCAGCCGTCGCACCCCCAGCCGTACACGGTGCGCCGCGTCCCGCTGTCGGACGTGTCGGATGTGTCGGCAGGCGTGCCAGGCCTGGCGGACACGGCCGGCACAGCCGGGGCCGGTGGGCTGGCGGGGGCCGGGGCCGGCTCCTGCGTCCGGTGCGGTCACGACGATCCGCTGTGACCGGATCTCCCGTGACCCCGATGATCTACTGTGACTACAACGCGACGACCCCGGTCGACCCGCGGGTGCTCGACGCGATGCTGCCGCTGTTCACCGAGGACTTCGCGAACGCCTCCAGCGGGCATGCCGCCGGCCGCGCGGCCGCCCGCCTGGTCGAGCGGGCCCGCGAGCAGGTCGCGGCCCTGGTCGGCGCCGGCCGGCGCAGCGTCGTGTTCACCGGCGGTGCCACCGAGGCGGCCAACCTCGCGATCCACGGCGTCCTCGCCGGTGCCGAGCCCGGCCGTCGACGCGTCCTGGTGGCGGCCAGTGAGCACAAGGCCGTTCTCGCGGCGGCCGGGCAGGCCGCGCGGCTGCACGGCGGCTCGGTCGAGCTGATCCGGGTGCTGCGCGACGGCACCCCCGACCTCGATCATCTCGCCGCGCTGCTGTCGAAGCTGTCGGGGCAGGTCGGGCTGGTCGCGGTGATGGCCGCGAACAGCGAGACCGGCGCGATCGCGGACGTCCGGCAGGCCTGCCGGCTCACGCACGGCGCCGGCGCACTGTACCTGTGCGACGTCACCCAGGCCGCCGGCAAGATCCCCGTCGCCCTGGAGGCGCACGGGATCGACCTCGCCGTGCTCAGCGCGCACAAGATATACGGACCCAAGGGGGTGGGTGCGCTCGTCGCCAGCCGTCCGCTGCAGAACCGGCTGACACCGCTGATCGTCGGCGGCGGCCAGGAGCGGGGGCTGCGCAGCGGCACCATCAACAGCGCCGGCATCGTCGGGTTCGGCCGGGCCGCGCAGCTCGCCGCCGAGCGGCTGCCCGCCGACGCCGACCGGCTGCGCCACCTCACCGCGCTGCTGCACGGCCTGCTGACGGAGAAGCTCCCCGGCGTGGAGCTCAACGGCCCGAGCGTCACCCGGCTGCCGAACACGGTGAACCTGCGTTTCGCCGGGGCGGACGCCGACGCGGTGATGACGTCGATGCCGCAGGTCGCGGTGTCGGCAGGCAGCGCCTGCAAGGGTTCGAGTACCGAGCCGTCCCACGTGCTGACGGCGATGGGGCTCGACACGACCGCCGCGTTGGAAAGCCTGCGCTTCAGCCTCGGCCGCCCCACCACCGAGGACGAGGTACACGCGCTGGCCACCCACGTTGCCACCGCCGTCACCCACGTCCGCTCCCTGCACACCCACCCCCACACGACCCTCCGCGCCCACACCTGACCAGCGGTCCGGCCGCGTTCCCCGGGACTGTCCGGGCGGCGGTGTAACGGGCAGTGGTGTAACGGGCTGCGGTGGTCAGGCGTTTCCGCAGGTCACGACCTTCATCTCGGGAACAGGGATCAGGACTTCCTGGCGCTCCCCGTTCCCGGCCGGCCTGACGCACCTTTCAGGGGGTCGGACCCGAGCCGGGGCCACCTGATGGATGCGGCCTGCGGCCACAGCACCGTCAGAGCCGAAGGCGTAGGTGAAAACCGTCGTTGTATCGCCCCATTTCGTGGGTCTCGCAGGTCACGGGCGTGCCGTTCCTTGTTGATCTCACCGTTTCGCCGTAATCGATCATCCGGCGGACGGTTCCCGGATCACACGCCGGAACGGCAGCGACCCGGAGTCGGTGCGCCAACACCCACTCCGGGTCTTGATCCCCAACCCTACGGACACAGGAGTCAGAGACCCATGGACACGATCCCAAACAGTCGTCGGCCCGGTCGTAGCGGGTCGCACTTCAGCGGCCTGTTGATGGCGCACCTGGCGGAGTCGGCGCGCGTCGAACTGCCCCCGCCGGACTCGGACCTGTTCATCCTGCGACCGGCACTCGTGTTGCCGGCCGGGGTACAGATCTGCGTGGACATCGCCAGCACGGACGCGGACGCGGCCACCTGGTGGACGTCGCTCGCGGTAGAGGCCACCTACGCGTCGCTGTGGCACAAGAAGCGCAACCGGACCGGGCCATACTCCCACTGATAATCGTGGTCGTGGCGGTGCCGGCTGCGTGAGCGGCACCGCACCCGATGGCCGATGATCGAACCCTGTCGGTCACTGGCCATCGGGCGGCAGGGGGTTGATGTTGTGTGTGGCCTACGGTCATGGCTCCGGCTGAGCTGATCTCCTCCGTCGGTCGGGCAGGCAACGCCCTACCCCGGGTTCTCCCGGCCGCGCAAGGGCCGCCGGATCCACTCTCGTCCGGGTGGCCGTGCGGCCCTTGCGCGGCTGGGAGGTTCCGGGGTAGCCCTTGGGGGTGCCCGTCCGGCGGAGGCGATCAGCGGACGTGCGCGCTTCCCCTCCCCTCCGGACGGGAGGGCCGGGGGCTGGGGCGGAGCCCCGGAGAAGTCTCTACGGACATTTGGTACCGCTTCTAAGCCGTCTGGCTACGCTGTGACGCAACGCGTCAACGCCTCACCGGTTCAGGTCATGATTGATCGCGTGTATCTGGGTTCAGAATTGAAGACTCCGACGCCATGATCGCGATATCGGTGGGTTTGACGTTGAGACGTGCCGCGAGGTCGGCAGGGGTTGCGCCTGCCGTGAGAGCTTCATGAAGGGCTTTGTCTCGAATGTGGCGTGCGTCGAGGCGGTGAGTGGACAGTATCCACATGAGCCGATCGGCTTCGGCTGCACGAGCCATCGGGTCGGTTATTTCATGGAGATCGTCGAGTTCACACATGACGCGATTATGAGCGATGAGTAGAAAGATGACTACTCAATGTTCAAAAAAGACAGAGGGTGTGGACCGGATTTCGGTTGGCGCTTTCGGCTTCCATCGACCTAGCATTACTCGAAGTGAATGATCTGCTACTTGCGGTTCTGGTTGATGGGCCCTTCCGTGGCGGAACATACGCTGTCACAGCCGGCTCAATTTTGTTTTTCGGACGGTCCTGGCTTAATCCCGATCCGGTGATCTATCTGCCGACAGGAACGGTCATTGAGACCGAGGAAGGTGAAGCCCTGGTCATGCGGGTCGTCGTGCCTCGTGCGCCCTCCCGCCGCCGATGATCCGTGTGTCCGGCTGGCTGCGGTCGACAATTCATCGGCGAGGCCGGGTGGACGGCGGGGGCCGCGACGGGCCGACGTGCCAGGGC
>NZ_CAAAFS010000227.1:0-9376 GCF_900634755.1 Protofrankia symbiont of Coriaria myrtifolia | reverse complement strand
GCCTAATTGAGCGGCATTGCATTAGAGCTCCTGGCCGGAGACGCCCTGCTGCATACCGACTTCGCCCCTCACAACGTACTGGTCAACGACAGGGCGTATCTTATCGACTGGGCCTGGCCCACTCGCGGACCCGCCTGGTTCGATGTGGCAGTTCTTCTCGTGCGGCTGATCGATGCCGGCCACACCCCCGAGGATGCCACGGCCTGGGCGACTCAGTTCCCAGCCTGGCAGCACGCTTCCAACGAGGCTGTCGACGCCTTCACGGTAGCCAACCTTCGTATGTGGCAGGAAGTCGTACATGCGGATTCACAGCCGTGGAAGAAGCGACTAGTGGAAACGGCGCGAAAATGGAGCGAATACCGTTTTTCTTGATTGGTAAAAGACTGCATTTTCTTCCCGTGAATACGCATTAAAAATTCAACGTAACGGAAGCGGACGGTCGGCGGATTTTTGATCGACTGCTATGCCGAGAAAGGCGGTCGGGAACATGGGCGGCGAGCAGCATCTTTACGCGCTGGTAGCCTTTGATGGACGGCAGGCGAAGGGCGTGTCAGAAGTTGTGCTGGCCTTCGAGAGTCCGGCCGCGGCAAGTCATTTCGCGGACGCGAACGGCATAGGTGATTACAGGGTTGGTCCGGTCCGGTTTTCTGGAAGTTCGGCGGCTCCTGCGGTCCGCTGGCGGGGAGTGGCCGTATGATACTGGACGAGCAACGTGCTGTCAGGCATCGCCTGTACGCGGTGGGTATGTTAGCGCAGGATGCGGCATACGAACAGGATCCGACGGGTGTTCCGCCGCTGCTCTCGTCCGATCTGCGCCGGGCGCTGCTCGCCGTGCTGGCGGTGACGCCGGAACCGCTACTACGAGCCGGTCACGGAGTGACAGAAAGCGAAGCAACAGCATTTCTTGCCGGTCAGCAAGCGGCTTTGGACGCCGTCCACACCGCATTGGCACGGGCATGGTTCCCCGCACGGCCACGACGCGGACGCCGGTCCCCACAACCCGCCGATGCGAAGGCACCGACACCGATTTACCCGACCGGGTGTGATCCGACACAGCGCACACGGTCGGAAGCGGCGGTGACGACGCGCCGGGAGTTTCCCTTGTTGGATGGCTTCCGGACACCGGACGGTCCTACAAAAACGATCATAGCTGGTGGCGTCGTGCCGGACCGGCTGGTGGTTGTGGATGGTGACGGGGTGGTGGTGGCGGAGTTCGACGGGGCGGCGTGGGAGAGGGCGCATGCCTGGGTGCATGCGCGGGTGGCGGAGCCGTTGACGCGGCGGCCGGTGTGTATCGAGGATCACCGTAACCGGCAGACCTGGCAGATCGATGTCGGCTCGTGCACGCACACGCTGTGGGTGCCGGGATGGCAGAGCGATGGTGCTTCGGCTTGCCCGTTGATAGCGCCGATGGATCGGTAGCGCGGTCGGATGGACCGGGATCGGGCGGGTTTCGCCGTTGTCCGTCGTCGTGTCGCCGCGATGGTGTGTCGTGCGGTTTCTACCTACAGGCAGGCGCGGCCAAAGGCGGTGAAATCCCGTGGTTCCGACGTCCCGGGTCACGGACGCGTGGCGGCCACGGGGTTCCAGACGGATCACTGGACGGTGACCTCGGCCCTGCCGCACCCGCCCTCCAAGCAGGAGCCGAGGGTGCTCTGCGGCAGGCGCAGAAGTCGAGCCGCCTCGGCATCCGAGCACGTCTCACGATTCAGCACGGTCGTTGACATGTGGTGGTTGCTCCCGTCGGGCCTGCTGGGAGCAACCGAAGGTAGGAACCTGGTCCGTGGCAGGCCGGGCTGTGCGGGGAGGAGGCCGGACGTCCTGGCTGATGGGTGTGGGGCTGATGCGTTCGGGCGGGTGGCAGGGCGGTCGACCACGGGTGGCGGGCGCGGGGTAGAGATCGTCGTTCTGGGCGGGACGATGCCGTGGTGAGCGGTTGCGGTGGGTACGAGGAGCCTGGCTCGTGAACGGTCGGGGGGAAGAGCACGGCGTCCCGGATACGGATGGAGCGCCCTACGCGCGGACAGGCGCCCGCGCGGATGCGGTGCCCCGTGCGGATGGCGCCGCCTCGCCGTGGTTACCGGCCGGGGTGCGGCCGATGCCGGGGGATCCGCGGTACATCGGTGGCTACCGGCTGCTGGGGCGCCTGGGCGAGGGCGGCATGGGGTTTTCGACTGTGCCGGCGAAGCCGGCGGCGAGCTTCCGCATGGCGGCGTCCAGGAGTTCGGTGAGTTCCAGGTTCTCGTGGCGTAGCCACTGTTCGTAGGCGGCGATCGCCACGCCCAGGGTGGCGTACGCGATCGCCTGCGGGGCCAGGGCGTGCTCGTCCTGGCCGATGCGGTTACCGATGAACTCGGCGATGACCTGCCGCCACGCGACATAGCGCAGGGTCGAGTGTGCCTGCAGGGCTGGGGTGCCCAGGATGAGCCGCATCCGCCGGCGGTGCCAGGGGGTCTCGGCGGGGCCGACCCGGTTGAACTCGATCAGCGCCTGGCGGACGGCGTCCATCAGCGGGACGTCGGGCGGGTAGGTGCGCAGGTCCGCTCGCAGCCGGGCCAGTTCCTCGTCGAAAGCGCCCCAGACGACGTCGTTCTTGGACGGGAAGTAGCGGAAGAACGTCCGCCGCCCGATACCGGCGGCGCGGGCGATGTCGTCGACGGTCGTCCGCTCGAAGCCGCGTTCGGCGAAGAGCTCGAACGCCAGATGCTCCAGCTCGGCGCGGCTGGTGACGGGGCTGCGGCCACCCCGGCCGCCGGATGTGCCGGATGTGCCGGGTGCGCGCTCTTCGCCCTGGTTCCGCATCGCCTCTTCCGGGTGGCATTGAGTGCCAATATTATGCGTGCCTGCGGTCACAGCGAATCATGTTGTCGGACGGGAGCATGCCATGCCGCACCGGATGCCCGGGTCGTGCCGGACGCGCGCGGCGGGCGGCCCACGCCCGGCGCGCATCCGGAAGCCGCCGGACGCCGGCCGTGGCCGACCGGCTGCCCGCCGCGGGCACGGTCACCAGCGGCGGGAAGGGCGGTGACCCAGCCAGCGGCGCCCACGGACGCGGTGGCCGAAGGAACAGCGGCAGGTACGGCAAGCGAGGGAACAGCGGGCGAGAGAACAGCGAGCGAGGGAACGGCAGGCACCGCGCGGGCCGCGGCCGGGGGGACGGCGGTGGACCCGCAGGCGGGTAGCGGCCGGGTGGCGGTGGTGACGGGGGCGGCCCGCGGCATCGGCGCGGCCGTGGCGGGCCAACTGGCCGCGCAGGGGTGGCGGGTCGTCGCGGTGGACGTGTGCGCCGACCTGCCCGGCGTCGCCTACCCGCTGGGGACGCCGGAGGAGCTGCGCGCGCTCGCCCGGCGCTGGCCCGGCCGGGTCCGCGACGTGGTGGCCGACGTGCGCGAGGCACAGGCCCTGGCCGAGGCCGTCGAGCTGGCCGAGCGCGAGTTCGGGGGAGTGCACGCCGCGGTGATGGCCGGCGGCCGTCCGCTGTGGGAGACCACGGACGCCGAGTGGGACGTCCTGTTCGAGGTCGGTGTCCGCGGGGTGCTCAACCTCGCCCGCGCGGCCGTGCCCGCCCTGCTGCGCGCCGCGCCGCCGCGCTCCGGCCGGTTCGTCGCGCTGGCGTCGGCGGCGGCCCATCGCGGCCTGTGGCATCTGGCCGCCTACAACGCCGCGAAGCACGCCGTCGTGGGGCTGGTGCGCGGGCTCGCGACCGACCTGCGGGGCACCGGCGTCACGGCCACCGCGGTGTCCCCGGGCTCCACCCGCACGGCCATGCTGGACGCGACCGCCGCCCTCTACGACCTGCCGGACGTCGACGGGTTCGCCGGATACCAGCTCCTCGACCGCCTGCTGCGGCCGGAGGAGGTCGCCGCCACCGTGTGCTGGCTGTGCGGCGAGGGCTCGTCCGCGATCACCGGCACCGTGGTGCACGCCGACGGCGGCTTCACCGCGTGACAGGCACCGTGGGCCCGGCGGGCTCCCGCGACGCGGACACCGCTGTGACGAACGCCGGAAATCCCGCGAGCCCCAGGAATCCCGCGGACTCCGGGAGACCCGCGAAGCGCGCGGACGACGCCTTGGACGCCGCGGGCTCCCGGAGCCCGGGCACTCCCGCGGCGGGAGCCGGCGGCACCCGGGACGAGGGCCGCGCGGGCTCGGGAAGCCCGGCGGACGGCGTCCTGCGGCTGGTCTTCGACCCTGGTACGCGCCGGTGGGCCGACGGGCAGGTGCTGCTCGGCGGTTCCCCGCTGCGGGTCCTGCGGCTGCCCGCCGCCGGCGCCCGGCTGGTCGAGGAGTGGATGCGCGGGCAGCCGGTCGGGCCCGATCCGGCGCGGCGGCGGCTGGCGGACCGGCTGGTGGCGGCCGGAATCGCCCACCCGGTCTACGAACGTCCCCGGCTGCGCCTGTCCGACGTCACGCTCGTCGTCCCCGTGCGCGACCACGCCGCCGCCCTGGAACGGTTGCTCGCCGCGCTGGGCGCGGCAGGTGAGGTGGATACGGCGGGCGAGGCGAACAAGGCGAACAAGGCGGGCGAGGCGGGCGAGGGGGATGCGAGGGAGACAAGGAAGGCGGGGGAGGCGGGGAAGCTGGCGGAAGTGATCGTCGTGGACGACGGATCCGTGCCGCCGTTGCCGCGGGCGACAGCCCGCCACCAGCGGCCCCGCGGCCCGGCCGCCGCGCGCAACACCGGCTGGCGGCGGGCGGGCACCGAGCTGGTGGCCTTCCTGGACGCCGACGTGCGGCCCGAGCCGGGCTGGCTGGAGCCGCTGCTGGCGCACTTCGACGCCCCGGACGTCGCCGCGGTGGCCCCCCGGGTGACCAGCCTGCCCGGGCGGTCGTTGCTGGCCCGCTACGAGCGGGCGCGCTCGTCGCTGGACCTCGGCGTCGCCGCGGCGCCGGTGCGGCCGGCCAGCCGGGTGAGCTACGTCCCCTCGGCCGCGCTCGTGGTGCGTGCCGCCGCCCTGCGGGAGCTGCGCGGTTTCGACGAGCGGATGCGCTTCGGCGAGGACGTGGACCTGGTGTGGCGGCTGGTGCGTGCCGGCTGGCAGGTCCGTTACGAGCCCGCGTCGCGGGTCGGGCACGCTCCCCGCGGCCGATGGACGGCGTGGCTGCGGCAGCGTTTCGACTACGGGACGTCGGCGGCGCCGCTGGCCGCCCGGCACGGTGGTGCCGTCGCGCCGGTGCGGATGTCGGTGTGGAGCGCGCTGTCGTGGGCGGCGGTGGCCGCCGGCCGACCGCGGGCCGGGCTTGTGGTCGCGGCCGGTACGGCGGCGTTGCTGCCGCGCAGACTGACGCCGCTCGGGGTGCCCGCCACCGGGGCGCTGCGGGTGGCGGCGCTGGGGCACCTCGGCGCGGGCCGGCTGCTCGCCGACGCGGTGACCCGCGCCTGGTGGCCGGCGGCCGTCCCGCTGCTGGCGGGCACCAGGCGGGGCAGATGGCTGCTGGCCCTGGCGCTGGGGCGGCACCTGCACGAGTGGTATCAGCGGCGGCCGGACGTGGATCCGCCACGCTGGCTGCTGCTGCGGGCACTCGACGACGCCGCCTACGGCGCCGGGGTCTGGTGGGGCGCCGCATGCGCGGGCACGCTCACCCCGCTGCTCCCGGAGCTGTCCGGCCGGCCCACCGCGGTGACCGCGTATCTGCGCCGGATCTCCCGGCGGCGCTGTGATCGTTGTGATTTTGATGCTGTTGGGACAGCACCAGAATCACAACGATCATGTTGCTCGAACTCGGCCGACATCGACGATCGCCGGGTCGGCCGGGTCGGCCGGGTCGGCCGGGTCGGCCGGACGGCGGCTCCCGGCCTGTTCAGGAGGTCCGGCCGGGGCGTCCGGACCAGGGCCGAAGGCAGCGAGGCCAGAGCCGAGGCCCGCGGGCGGCACCCGTGACCGGCCTGTGCCCCGTGACCGGCCTGTGCCCTGAAGCTGCCCCGTACCCCGGGGCCGCCCCGTCCACCGGGCCATGTCGCGTTCCAGGGGCATCCCGGATCCTGGGAGGGCATCACATATCGTGACCGCTGTGCGGCCCTGGCGGTTGGCGGAGCTCGCCTGGCCCGAGGTGGCCGAGCGGGCCGCCGCCAGCGTGCTCGCCGTCCCCCTCGGTGCGACTGAGCAGCACGGGCCGCACCTGCCGCTCACCGTGGACACCGAACTTGCCACGGCGCTGTGCGAGCGGCTCGCCCGTGCCCGCTCCTGGGTGCTCGTCGCGCCGGCGCTGCCCTACGGCGCAAGCGGTGAGCACGCGGGCTTTCCCGGCACCCTGTCGATCGGGCAGGACGGCGTCGAGCTGCTGCTGGTCGAGCTTGTCCGCTCGGCGGACGCGTTCGCCGGGGTGCTGCTGGTCTGCGGGCACGGCGGCAACGCCGCGCCGCTGCGCCGCGCCGTCGCCCGGCTGCGCGGTGAGGGCCGGCGGGTGCTCGCCTGGCTGCCCGGCGGGCCCGCGGACGACGCCCACGCCGGCCGTACCGAGACCTCGGTGATGCTCGCGCTGCGCGGGCAGGCGGTGCGGCTTGACCATGTCGAGCCCGGGGTGACCCGTCCGATCGGTGAGCTTCTGCCGGCGCTGCGGGAGTCCGGGGTGCGCGCGGTCAGCCCCAACGGCGTGCTGGGCGATCCGACCGGTTCCTCCGCCCGCGCCGGAACGCGCATCCTGGACGCCTGGGCCCAGGAGCTCGCCGCCGCGGCCGACCGGTGGCACGACAGCCTGCCGCACGACCGGAAGAGCCAGCCGTAGGACCGGCGGCCGGCCGTGATATCGGTACTGGCATGGCAGCAGGGCAGCCGTTCCACGGATCGGTGCTGGACGCGGTACTGGAACGGATCACCTATGCCAACGAGGAGACGGGCTATACCGTCGCCCGGGTGGACGCGGGGCGGTCCGGTGAGCTGATCACCGTGGTGGGCGCGCTGCTGGGCGCGCAGCCGGGTGAGTCGCTGCGGATGCGGGGGCGGTGGGGCTCGCATCCACAGTACGGCCGGCAGTTCCACGTCGAGGACTACACCACCGTGCTGCCGGCGACGATCCAGGGTATTCGGCGGTATCTCGGCTCCGGGCTGATCAAGGGTATTGGGCCGAGGCTCGCCGAGCGCATTGTCGAGCATTTCGGTATCGATGCCCTGGACGTCATCGAACAGCATCCCGAACGGCTGATCGAGGTCCCGAAACTCGGCCCCAAACGGACGAAGGCGATCGCGGTTGCCTGGGAGGAACAGAAGGCCATCAAGGAGGTGATGGTCTTTCTCCAGGGCGTCGGGGTGTCCACGTCGCTGGCGGTGCGAATGTACAAACAATATGGCGACCGGTCGATCGAGGTGGTGCGCACCCAGCCGTACCAGCTGGCCACCGACGTGTGGGGCATCGGGTTCCGTACCGCGGACACGATCGCCAGGGCCGTCGGGATTCCGCACGACAGCCCGCAGCGGATAAAGGCCGGGCTGGTGTTCACCCTGTCGGAGTCCACCGGGGACGGGAACTGCTTCCTGCCCGAGCAGCGGCTGATCGCCGAGGCGATCAAGATCCTGCAGGTCGACGCCGGCGCGGTGATCGAGTGTCTGGCCGAACTCGTCGCCGAGGAGGGCGTCGTCCGTGAGGAGATCCCCGGCGAGGATCCGGACGCCCCCGTCGCCGCGGTCTACCTGGTGCCCTTCCACCGCGCGGAGATCTCCCTGGCCGGTCAGCTCCTGCGGCTGCTGCGCGCGCCCGCCGACCGGATGCCGTCGTTCGCCGACGTCGACTGGGACAGGGCGCTGGTCTGGCTGCACGAGCGGACGCGCACCGAACTCGCCCCCGCCCAGCGGGCGGCGGTGAAACTGGCCCTGACCGAGAGGGTCGCCGTCCTCACCGGCGGGCCGGGATGTGGCAAGAGCTTCACCGTACGCTCCGTAGTCACGCTTGCCCAGGCCAAGGGCGCGAAGATCGTGCTGGCCGCGCCCACCGGCCGGGCGGCCAAGCGGCTCACCGAGCTGACCGGGCACGACGCGTCCACCGTGCACCGGCTGCTGCAGCTGCGTCCCGGCGGGGACGCGGCCTACGACCGCGACCACCCGCTGGACGCCGACCTCGTCGTGGTCGACGAGGCGTCCATGCTCGATCTGCTGCTGGCCAACAAGCTGGCCAAGGCGGTCGCGCCCGGGGCGCACCTGCTCCTGGTCGGCGACGTCGACCAGCTCCCGTCCGTCGGGGCCGGGGAGATCCTGCGCGATCTGCTGGCGGCGGGGACACCGGTCCCGCACGTGCGGCTGACGCACGTCTTCCGGCAGGCGCAGCAGTCCGGGGTGGTCACCAACGCGCACCGGATCAACAGCGGCGAGCACCCGCTGGTGCGCGGCCTGTCGGATTTCTTCTTCTTCGCCGCGGACGAGACCGAGGAGGCCGCGGCGATGACCGTGGACGTGGTGGCCCGGCGGATCCCCGCGAAGTTCGGGCTGGACCCGCGCCGCGACGTGCAGGTACTCGCGCCGATGCACCGCGGCCCGGCCGGCGCCGGCGCGCTGAACACGCTGTTGCAGGAGGCGCTCACCCCGGCGCGTCCCGACATGCCCGAACGCCGCGCCGGCGGGCGGATCTTCCGGGTCGGCGACAAGGTCACCCAGATCCGCAACAACTACGACAAGGGAGCCAGCGGCGTCTTCAACGGCACCCTGGGCGTGGTCACCGGTATCGACCTCGACGAGCAGAAGGTCACGGTGCGTACGGACGAGGACGAGGACATCGACTACGACTTCACCGAGCTGGACGAACTCGTCCACGCCTACGCCGTGACCATCCACCGTTCGCAGGGCAGCGAGTACCCGGCCGTGGTCATCCCGGTCACCACCAGCGCCTGGATGATGTTGCAGCGTAACCTGCTGTACACGGCGGTCACGCGGGCTCGTAAACTGGTGGTGCTGGTCGGGTCACACCGAGCCATCGGCCAGGCCGTGCGCACGGTCAGCGGCGGTCGCCGCCACACCGCCCTCGACCACCGGCTACAAACGTCCGCTTCGTAACACCGCCTGATCTCAGATCTCGGGTCTCAGATCTCGGGCCGCCCTGGTCCGCCCTCCCGACCCAGGCTCCTCCTCCGGGCTCGCTCTGATCGTTGGTCGGAGGTCGAATCGCGGGAATGAGGGGGCAAGTGGTTGCCGTGGTAGCCATTTCCGTACTCGCTCCGTACTCGCTCCGTATTCGCCTTCCCGGGCGGGGCGGACGGCTGGCCGGTGTTGTTGGTGGATTGTGTTTGCTGGCTCGCTCGTCGGGCCGGCCGGCCCGGTGGGTCGACCCGGTAGGACGCGCCGCGGGTGGGTGGCCGGCCGTCGGCCGCTGAGCCGACCCAGCGGCCGACCCGGTGGCTGGCCCGCCAGACCGACCCTGTGGTCGGCCTGGCGGGCCGACTCGGCGGGGC
>NZ_CAAAFS010000226.1:0-16347 GCF_900634755.1 Protofrankia symbiont of Coriaria myrtifolia | reverse complement strand
GTGCGGCGGGAGTGGCGGGCTGGTGTGGGTGGCTTCGGGGAGGGGCGGTCGCTCTCTGGCAAAGGTCACGCAGACGGCACCGGTGGACGCGCTGTGTGATCACCCTTACTCTCGGTAGGGGGGTCGGTCTGAACCGGAACGTTGTCGCCGTGAATGGGTCAGTGACCCCGCCGGCCCCGGTCCCGGGGTTTTCCCGGCCTGTTCGGTGGAGGGGGACACCAATATGCACAGATCCTTGATTGTTGCCAAGATCGCGCCCGGCGCGGAAAAGGACGTCGCACGCATCTTCGCGGAATCGGACGCGACCGGACTTCCGCGGATCGCCGGCGTCACCCGCCGTTCGCTCTATTCGCTCGGGGATCTCTACGTCCACCTGCTGGAAACGGCCGGGGACGGCCGGCAGGCGGTGGACAACGCGCGCGGCCACGAGGAGTTCAAACGCGTCAGCGCGCGGCTGTCCCACTACATTCAGCCCTATCTGCCGACCTGGCGGTCACCCGAGGACGCGATAGCGCGGTGTTTCTACACCTACGAGGCCGGCTCCGCCGGCGGCACCCATGGGGCCGGCTCTGCCGGGGAGGCCGCGTGAGGGCCACGGTCGCCGAGGCGGACGTGGCCGCCTGGAGCCGGTGCGGCTCCTGCACCGCGCTCGTCTACGGCAAACGGCTGGCCCGCAACCTCTACGTGTGCCCGGAATGCGGCCACCACGACCGGCTGACCGCCACCCAGCGGATCGACCAGCTCCTCGATCCCGGCAGCTTCCGGCCGCTGCTGGTCGAACCCGTCCACTTCGACATCCTCGGGTTCACCGACACCCGGCCGTACGCCCAGCGCTGGGAGGCGGCCCGGCGGGAGACCGCGCTGGCCGAGGCGGTGCTGTGCGGCGCCGGAGCCATCGGCGGCCACGGGCTCGTCGTGGCCGTGATGGACTTCCGTTTCCTCGGCGGCAGCCTCGGCTCGGCGGTCGGCGAAATGATAACGCTCGCGGTGGAACTCGCCGTGGACGAGGCGCTTCCCCTGCTCGTCGTCTCCACCTCCGGCGGCGCCCGGATGCAGGAGGGCTGCCTGTCGCTGATGCAGATGGCCAAGACCGGTATCGCCGTCGAACGGCACCGGGAACACGGCCTGCTGTCCATCAGTCTGGTGACCGACCCGACCTACGGCGGGGTGGCGGCGTCGTTCGCGACCAACACGGACGTGATCGTCGCCGAGTCCGGCAGCCGGATGGGTTTCGCCGGGCCCCGGGTCATCCGGCAGACCATCGGGCAGGAGCTGCCCGCCGAGTTCCAGAGCAGTGGTTTTCTCGCCAGCAAGGGGCAGGTCGACATCGTCGCCGACCGGACGGACCTGCGGACGGTGCTGGGCAGGCTGCTCGCGGTCGGCCGGCGGGAGCAGCGGGACATCGACCCGTCGACCGACCTGCCGGCGGACGAGCCGGCCGGCGAGCCGGCGGACGGGTCGGCGCGGCAACCTGTCGGGGCGTCGGCCGGCCCGGCCACCGGCCGGCCGCCGGCCGGCCGGCCTGTACCGGCCGGCTCCGGCGTGCTCATCACCGACCCGGAGCGGCTGGTCCAGCGGGATCCGTGGGAGACCGTCCGACTGGCCCGGGACAGCGCCCGCCCCACCGTCCGGGACTACCTCGCCCGGTCGTTCGACTCCTTCATCGAGCTGCGCGGTGACCGGCTGTACGGGGACTGCAGCGCCGTCGTGGCGGGCATCGCGGAGATCGACGGGCTTGCCGTGGCCGTGGTCGGGACCGAGAAGGGGCACTCGACCACGGAACTCGTCGCGCACAACTTCGGCATGCCCCAGCCCGAGGGCTACCGCAAGGCCATGCGGGTGATGTCGCTGGCGGCGCGGCTCGGCCTGCCCGTGGTGACGCTGATCGACACCCCCGGCGCCTACCCCGGCCGGGAGGCCGAGGAGCGGGGGCAGGCGTCCGCGATCGCGCACGCCATCCAGCGGATGTCCGCGCTGTCCACACCGGTCATCGCGGTGATCACCGGTGAGGGCGGCAGCGGCGGCGCGCTGGCGCTCGCCGTCGCCGACCGCGTCCTGGTCGCGGAGAACGGCGTGTTCTCCGTGATCAGCCCCGAGGCGTGCTCGTCGATCCTCTGGAACGACACGCAGGCCGCGGCCGAGGCCGCCCGCGCGCTCGGCCTGAACGCCCCGTGGCTGCTGCGGCTGGGCATCGTCGACGCCGTGGTACCCGAGCCGCTCGGCGGCTCCCAGACGGATCACCTTGCCGCCGGCAACCTGCTGCGCCAGGCGGTGCTCGAGGCCCTGCGCCCGCTGCTGGCACTGCCGGCGGCCCACCTGATCCGGGCCCGGCGCTCGCGCTTCCGCCGCTTCGGTCAGGCGGCCGTCACCACCCCCACCGACATCGCGCCGCCGCAGCCGCGCGAACGACATGAGGAGAAGGCCGTATGAGGCCGGCCAACATCAGCGACCAGCGTCAGCACGTCCTGAGCCGTCTGCACGAGCACGCAACCCGGCTGGCCGGGGAACTGCCCGGCCAGCTCGGCCGCATCCGCGTCTGTTCCGGGGACGTCGCCATCGAAGTCGAGTGGTCGCGGGCGACCCCCGGCGCGCAGCAGGCGGCGCTGCCGGAAAACGTCGGCGCGCTCATCCCGGCACCGTCCACCGGCGACACGGCTGTTGAGCGGACGGTTGCCACGCGGGCGGCCACCGGGGCGCCGGCCGCCGGAAACGGCGCCATCGTCAGCGGTGCCCCCGCGAACGGTGCGGCCGTACCCGGCGCCACGGCAAACGGGGCCGCCGCGAACGAGGCTGGTGAGAATATCGCGGACGCCGACGTGGCCGTTGTCACGGCCCCGATCGTCGGGACTTTCTATCACGCGCCCGAACCGGGGGCGGAGCCTTTCGTCACGGTGGGGAACGTCATCGACGCGGGCGCGACGATCGGCATCATCGAGGCGATGAAACTGCTGAACCCGGTGACCGCCGACATCGGCGGGACGGTGGCCCGGATCTGCGTCGGGAACGGGGAGACGGTCGAGTTCGACCAGGTCCTCGTCGAAATAGCACCGTAGCGGCAGTCTCATTTCACGCGGGGGGTGAAGATTTGTTCCAGAAAGTTCTCATCGCGAACCGCGGCGAGATCGCGCTACGGGTGGCCAGGGCGTGCCGTGAGCTCGGTATCCGGACCGTCAGCGTCTATTCGACGGCGGACCGGGACTCGCTTGTCCATCGCCATACCGACGAGGCGGTGTGTATTGGGCCGCCACCGCCACGGCGCAGCTACGCCAACGCCGCGGCCATCGTCGAGGCGGCGAGAATGACAGAGGCGGACGCCGTCCATCCCGGCTACGGGTTTCTCTCCGAGGATCCCGACTTCGCGGAGATATGCGCCGACGCCGGCCTGGTGTTCATCGGCTCGCCGCCGGCGGTGATGGCCTCGCTGGGGGACAAGAGCGTGGCCCGGGCCCTGATGCGCAGGGCGGGCCTGCCGCTGCTCACCGGCAGCGCCGATGTCGCGCGCAGCGTCGCCGACGCGCGCGACATCGCCGACGCCATCGGATATCCCGTCATCATCAAGGCCGCGGCCGGTGGCGGTGGGCGCGGCATGACGGTCGTGCGCTCGGCCGCGCAGCTCGCGACCGCGTTCGCCGACACCCGGGCGGCGGCCCGGGCGGTCTTCGGCGACGACCGGATCTACGTGGAGCGCTTTCTCGAACGGGCCCGCCACGTCGAGGTGCAGATCCTCTGCGACGGGCACGGTGCGGGCATCCACCTGGGCACCCGGGACTGTTCGGTGCAGCGCCGCCACCAGAAGCTGGTGGAGGAGGCGCCCGCGCCCGAGCTCGACCCCGACCGGGTGGCCGAGATGTGCCGGGACGCGGTGCGTGGCGCGCTGTCGGTCGGTTTCACCGGCCTGGGCACGGTCGAGTTCCTGGTGGACGAGGACCAGAACCACTATTTCATCGAGATCAACAGCCGTATCCAGGTGGAACATCCGGTCACCGAGATGGTGACGGGCTGCGATCTCGTCCACGAGCAGCTCCATGTCGCGGCCGGCACGCCGTTGCGGCTGCGGCAGGAGGACGTCGTCCTGCGCGGGGTCGCCGTCGAGTGCCGGGTCAACACCGAGGATCCGGACCGCGGGTTCACCCCGGCCGCGGGCCGGCTGGACCGCTTCGCCCCGCCGGCCGGCCCGTTCGTCCGGGTGGACACCCACGGCTTCCCCGGATACCGGGTCAGCCCGTACTACGACTCGCTGCTGGCCAAGGTGTCGGTCTGGGCGCCCAGCCGGGCCGAGGCGCTCAGCCGGGCCGAGCGCGCGCTCGGCGAGTTCGACGTCGACGGGCCCGGTGTACGTACCACTATTCCTTTCATCAAACGTGTGCTGGCCGACACCGAGTTCCGCAAGGGACGGTATTCGACCAGCCTGGTCGACCGCCTGACAGCGGACTCCGGAAAGGTGCGGCGATGAGTGTTGAAGCTACCGGGGAGACCCGGTCCGTCGTGACAGCGGCCACGATCCGCGAAATTCTCGTCGAGCGGGCCGGTGTGGATCCGGACGTTTTCACCGGAAACGAGTTGCTTTCTCTCGCGGAGCTGCAGATCGACTCACTGGCCGTTCTCGAGCTGCAGGCGGTGCTGGTCGAGAGGTTCGGTGTGGAGATTCCCGACGAGTCCGTCACGATGACCGTGGGGGAGATCGCCGCCGTCGCGAACGAGGACCGGTGAAAGAAGGTCCATGAACGAAGACCTGTGAAAAGGCCGGCGAACGAAGGCATCCGGGTGGCGTCCCGTGGGCGAGGGCCTGCGGGAGAAAATCCGGGACGATTTCAGGGAGGTCTCGTAGGAGATGCCGGGACACACACAGAACTCGGTGTTCATCGCTGCTCCGTTCGACGTCGTCTGGGACGCGACGAACGACCTGGAGAACTGGCCCGACCTGTTCACGGAGTACGCCTCGGTGGACATTCTCGAACGCGAGGGGAACACCGTCCGTTTCCGGTTGACCATGCATCCGGACGAGAACGGCCAGATCTGGTCGTGGGTCAGCCAGCGAACGGTCGACCGCGACCTGCGTGAGGTGCGCGCGCACCGGGTCGAGCCCGGCCCGTTCCAGTACATGAACATCTACTGGTCGTACGAGGAGCTCGACGGCGGCGTCCGGATGACGTGGCTGCAGGACTTCGCCATGCGCCCGGACGCGCCGGTCGACGACGAGGCGATGACCACCCGGATCAACGCCAACTCGGTGATCCAGATGGAGATCATCCGGGACAAGGTCGAGAAGCTGGCGGCCGGCGGGGCCGGTGTCACCAGCACAGCCGGCGTGACCAGAACAGCCGGCACGGCCGGCACAGCCAGCACAGCCGGTGTGACCGGCGCGGCCGGTAGGGCTCGCGACGCGGGCGCATGACGAGTGAGCACGGGCGCATGACAAGTGAGAGGGAGTACCGGAGATGGCTGTCGCATCCTGCTGTCGACATGTGGCCGTCCGCGATGTTCCACCGGACCGGCGGCGCGGGGGAGAGCTACGGGTGCTGCTCGGTCCGCGCACGGTCGGTAGCACCTCGGGCTTCATGGGCGTGGCCACCCTGCTGCCCGGCGAAAAGATCGCCGAACACTACCATCCGTACAGCGAGGAGTTTCTGTACGTGGCAACAGGGAGCATCGTCGTCGACTGCGACGATGTCCCGGTGGCCGTCGCGGCCGGCGAGGGGCTCTACATCCCGATCGGGGCGCGCCACCGGCTGCGCAACACCGCGGGCGAGCCGGCGTCGGTGGTCTTCCACCTCGGTCCCCTCGCACCCCGTCCCGAACTCGGGCACGTGGACACCGAGAACGCCGAGGACACCGGGAAAGCCGTGGACACCGGGAACGCCGGGGAGGCCCGGGGGAGCGGGGACGCCCGGCAGGCCGTGACCGTAACCGCCGACCAGGCGCGCTCCGAGCCGCAGCTGCCTGACCAGGTGAGTACCGGCCAGGTGGGCAGCGAACGCGCCGACGGTGATCCGGTGGCCTCGGCGTGAGCGGCCACCGCCGCGTGGTGGTGACCGGGGTGGGTGTGGTCGCGCCGGGCGGGGTGACGCGGGAGACGTTCTGGTCCACCGTGACGGCGGGGCGGACCGCCACCCGGCGCATCACCCTCTTCGACGCGTCGCCGTTCCGCTCCCGGGTCGCCGCCGAGTGCGACTTCGACCCGGCCGCCGCCGGGCTCACCCCCCGCCAGATGCGGCGCTCCGACCGCTACATCCAGTTCGCCATGGCCGCCGCCGCCGAGGCCGTCGCGGACAGCGGGCTCGTCCTCGACGAGCCGACCGCGAACGCCACCGGCGTGACGATGGGCACGGCGGTCGGGGGCACCACGGCGCTGGAGACCGAGTACGTCGTGGCCAGCGACAGCGGCCAGCAGTGGCTGGTCGACCCCGACTACGCGTCGCCGTTCCTGTACCAGGCGCTGATGCCGAGCAGCCTGGCGGCCGACGTCGGCTGCCAGTTCGGCGCCCACGGCCCGGCGCAGGTCGTCTCCACCGGCTGCACGTCCGGGATCGACGCCATCGGCTACGGCTACCAGCTCGTCGCCGACGGGGAGGTGAAGGTGATGATCGCCGGTGCGTCGGACTCCCCGATCTCCCCGGTCACGCTCGCCTCCTTCGACGCGATCAAGGCGACGTCGCCGGACGACTCCGACCCCGAGCACGCCTCCCGGCCCTTCGACCGGGACCGTAGGGGCTTCATCCTGGGCGAGGGCGGCGCCGTCCTCGCCCTGGAGGAGCTGGAGCACGCCCGGCGCCGCGGCGCGCACATCTACTGCGAGGTCGCCGGGTTCGCCACCCGCAGCAACGCCTTCCACATGACGGGGCTGCGTCCCGACGGGGCGGAGATGGCCCGGGCCATCTCCGACGCGCTGGCACAGGGCCGGCTGGCGCCGACCGCCGTCTCCTACATCAACGCCCACGGCTCGGGGACCAAGCAGAACGACCGGCACGAGACGGCTGCCTTCAAACGGGCGCTGGGCGAGCACGCCTACCAGGTGCCGATCAGCTCGATCAAGTCCATGGTCGGCCATTCGCTCGGCGCGATCGGCGCGATCGAGATGGCCGCCTGCGCGCTGGCCATCGAGCACGGGGTGGTCCCCCCGACGGCGAACTGGGCCAACCGTGATCCGGAGTGCGATCTCGACTACACGCCGAACACGGCGCGTGAGCACAAGGTCGACGTTGCGCTGTCGGTCGGCAGCGGTTTCGGGGGCTTCCAGTCGGCCATGGTCTTCCGGTCCCTCACCCGGAGCAGCCGGCATGCTGGAGGCCTGCCGGCTGCGGAGGGTGACAAGCAGGCATCGGCCCCCAACGGCCTGCCAGCCGCGGAGGGCGCTGGGAAGAGGAAAGCGGGGGTTGGACGGTGACGCCGCGCGCTGTGATCACCGGGATCGGGATCGTCTGCGCGAGCGGGATCGGCGTGGACACGTACTGGAAGACCGCGCTGTCCGGGGAGACCCGGATCGGGCGGATCACCCAGTTCGACCCGTCACGCTACGACACCACCCTGGCCGGTGAGGTCGAGGGTTTCGGGGCGGCCGAGCACATGCCGAGCCGGTTCGTCGTGCAGACGGACCGGTGGACGCACCTGGCCTTCTGCGCCGCCGGCCAGGCCCTGGCGGACGCGGGGATCGACCCGGAGGCCCTCGACCCGTACGACATGTCCGTCGCGCTCGCCAGCGGCTCGGGGGGCAACGCGTTCGGCCAGCGCGAGCTACAGCACCTGTGGAGCTCCTCGTCCCGCACGGTCGGCGCCTACCAGTCGATCGCCTGGTTCTACGCGGCCACGGTGGGGCAGTTGTCGATCCGGCACGGCATGAAGGGGCCGTCGGTGGTCCTGGTGTCGGAGAGCGCCGGTGGCCTGGACAGCTTCGCCCACGCGGCGCGGCTGGTCCGCCGCGGGACCCCGGTGGTGCTCGCCGGCGGAACCGAGGCACCGCTGTCCCCGTACGCGCTGACCTGCCAGCAGCACAACCATGCCATGACGTCCCGCACCGACCCGGCCCACGCCTACTGCCCGTTCGACATCGACGCGGACGGTTACGTCCCGGGGGAGGGGGGTGCCGTCTTCGTCGTGGAGGACCTCGACCACGCCCTGGCCCGCGGCGCCCCCGTGATCTACGGGGAGATCGCCGGGGCGGCGGCCACGTTCGACGGCCGCCCGTCCCGGCGTCGCGGCGGCTTCGACGTGGAGCAGTACGCCCGGGCGATGACCACGGCGCTGCACCGGGCGGGCCGGCGTCCCGAGGATGTCGACGTGGTCTTCCCCGACGCGCTCGGGCTGCCCGCCGCCGACCGCGACGAGTCCGCCGCGCTACGGGCCGCATTCGGCTCGGCGTCACCGGTGGTGACGACACAGAAGCCACTGGTGGGGCGGCTCTACCAGGGTGGGGCCGCCCTGGACGCGGCCACCGCCCTGCTGGCCATGCGGCACGATCTGCTGCCGCCGGCGGGTGTCCGTACGCCCGCGCCCGGATGCGACCTGAACTTCGTCGCCGAGGTGACCCCCACGCCGGTCACCACCGCAATGATCAACGCCCGTGGTTTCGACGGGTTCAACGCGTCGGTCGTCCTACATCGCTATCAGCAGGAGGAGAAATAGATGCCCAACGTGGACGCGACCGGCGGCCCCGGGGTGGGGGCGGTGGTGCGCACGGCGCTCAGCACCGCCACCGACACGGTGCGCACGCTGCTGCGCATGCGCGCCCGTCCCGGCCGTGAGCAGGAGTTCGAAAGCGCCTGGCTGAAGGCGGCGGAGGTCATCAGCACGGTGCCGGGGAACATCCGCCAGGACCTGATGCGCAACCCGGACCGGCCCGGCGAGTACGTGATCGTGGCCGACTGGGAGAACCGCTCGGCGCTGGACGCCTTCGGGCGCAGCTCGCACCGGGACCAGCTCACCGCCGCCCTGCGCGACCTGCGCGACGACGCCGAACGCAACACCTATGACGTGCTGCACACCCTGGACGGGCGGGGGCCGGCGGTGCGGGTGCTGGTCACCACCACCGTGCCCCCCGGCGAGGAGGACGCGTTCGAGCAGGCGTTCCTCGAGGTCGCCGAGGCCATGCGCGGGGTGGCCGGCCGGGTCCGGGAGGAACTGCTGCACGAACCCGGTACCGGCACGTTCCACCTGCTGGCGGAATGGGCCTCCGAGCAGGCCTTTCTGGCCTGGGTGGGGGATCCGAACCACAGCGACCGCACCAGGCAGCTCATCCCCTTCCTCGACCGTGGTTTCTCCCGCCGCATCTTCTCGATCGTCGCCCGCCCGCCGGAGGACGAGGTGAACGCCGGCGCGAGCCCCGAGGCGGCCATCGGCGCGGACGCCGCCGGCGTGAACGCCCGCCCCAGGCCGGGGGCGGCCCCGCAGCAGCGCCCGACAGCGGCCCTGAGCACGGCCGCGTCCGCGATCGTCCGGCCGCAGGTTGCCGGTGCCCGGCGGCCGGAGCCGGACGCGGCAACCGACGTGCTGGTCGTCGGCGCGGGACCGACCGGCCTGACCCTCGCCATCGAACTCGCCCGCCGCGGGGTCGCCTGCCGGCTGGTGGACAGGAGCACCGAGCCGCCGGGCCAGGCGGACAAGGCCATCGGCGTGCACTGCCGGACGATGGAGATCTGGGAGGACCAGGGCATCGTCCAGGAGGCGATGGACGCCGGCATCTGGCTCAACGGCCAGATCGTCGTCGTCAACGGGCACCAGACCCACCGCGTCGAGTGGGACCTGCCGGAGCTGCCGTACGCCCACCTCGGGCTGCCGCAGTACGAGACGGAACGCATCCTCACCGACCGTTTCGCCGCCCTCGGCGGGACGATCGAGCGGGGCGTCGAGCTGCGCGGCCTCACCCAGGACGCCGCCGGTGTGACCGCCCGGCTGTCGGCCGCCGACGGTGAGACGACGGTGCGCGCGAAGTATCTGGTGGGATCCGACGGCGCGCACAGCACCGTCCGCAAGGAGCTGAACCTGGCGTTCAACGCGGGCGCCGGACGGTTCCCGCAGCTGTTCATGCTCGCCGACGTCGAGGTCGACTGGTCGCTGCCCGAGGGCTATCTGCTGCGTTTCCTGCACGAGACCGACGGCAAGATGGACGGGATGCTCGTGTGCGTCCCGTTGCGGGGCCAGGGCCGTTACCGCATCGCGACCATGGCCCCGCCGCGGATCATGGCCGAGGCCGCCCGCACCGACGTGCCGCCCGGTTTCACGAAGGAGTACGAACCGCCGACGCTGGCCGAGCTCCAGGTCGCGCTCGACGGGCTGGCGCCGCCCGGGACGACCGCGCGCAACCTGCGCTGGTCGTCGATCTTCCGGATCAGCCACGGGATCGTCGACCGTTACCGGGTCGGCCGGGCGTTCGTCGCCGGTGACGCCGCGCACCTGCATCCGCCGGCGGGCGGGCAGGGCATGAACACCGGCATCCAGGACGCCTACAACCTCGGCTGGAAGCTCGCGCTCGCGGCGGGTGGGCACGCCGGGCCGGACCTGCTCGACAGCTACGAGGCCGAGCGCCGCCCCGCCGGGGAGTCGGTCATGGGCCGCGCCGTACGGGTCGCGTTCACCGACGAGATGGACAACGAGGACGAGAAGGCGCAGTTCCTCGACGAGATGCAGATGACCCTGACCTACCGCGGCACCCCGCTGGTCGGGGAGGCGCTGGGCTGGGACGCCCCGGACCGCGGGCCGGCGGCCGGCGACCGCGCGCCGGACGTGCACGGGCTGGCCCGCCGCGGGGTCGGGCACCGGCTGCGGCTGTTCGAGCTGATCCAGGGCAGCGGGCACACGCTGCTGTTCTACGGGGACGCCTCCTCGACCGAGGAGGACCTGCGCGGCTACGAGAAGATCGCCGCGGCGATCCGGCGGCAGGCCGCGGGGCTGATCAACGTCTACGCCGTGCTGGACCCGGACGCCGTCGCTCCCGCGGGCCTTGACCTGCCCGTCATCCGCGACACCGAGCGTGACTACCGGTCCGTCTACGCGACCACCGGGCCGTGCGCCCACCTGATCCGGCCGGACGGGCACGTCGGCTTCCGCAGCAGGCCGGTCCTTGCCGGCGCCCTTGAAGATCACATACGTGCCGTTTTCGGGTGACGACAGCCGATTGCGCTTCGGCGTACGGCCGCGACGAAATGTACGGAGTGTGATGAACTGATATGCAGAACGGGGAATTGAATGGCGAGCGGAAGGCGGCTGGACGTCCTGGTATGCGGTGCCGGAGTGGCCGGGATGACGGCCGCTCTCGCGCTGGCGCGCCTCGGGCACACGGTGACGCTGATCGAGCGTGACACCGCGGTGAGACCCGCCCGGCTCGACGAGGCCGGCGGCTGGAGACGGACCGGGGTCGCGCACCTGCACCAGCCGCACGCCTTCCTCGCCCGCATCCACGCCGAGCTGCGCGCGGTCCTGCCCGACACACTCGACGCCCTGCGGGCCGCCGGCGCGGTCGAGGTGCCCCTGCCGGACGGGACGCGCTCGTTGCGGTGCCGCCGCAGCACCCTGGAGTGGGTGCTGCGGCGTGACGTCGAGACGCAGCCCGGGATAGAGCTGCGGGCCGGGACCGTCCAACGGGTGGAGACCCGGCGGGGAACGGCCGTCGGCGTGCACCTGGCCGAGGGCGGGCTGCGACCGGCCGATCTTGTTATCGACGCTGGTGGCCGGCGCAGCCGGCTGACCACCGGGGCACGGGACGCGGAGGGCTTCGACGAGCCGGCCAACGAGGTCTACGTGTCCCGCCGCTACCGGCTGCTACCGGGACGGCAGTTCACCGCGGTCAACCGCTGGGTGGTCGGAGTCGAGGAGGCCGACGGCTACGCGCTGCTCGTCTTCCCCCAGGATGCCGGCACCTTCACCGTCGCCTTCGTCCACCTGCCGGGGGACCGGGCGCTGGCGGGGCTGCGCCGGGCGCCGGTGTTCGAGTCGGCCGCGCGCATCATGTCGCTCGGGGCGGCCTGGACCGATCCGAACTTCGCCGAGCCGATCTCCGGCGTCACGGCCATGAGCGGGCTGCGCAACATGTTCCGGCCGCTGGATCCGGCGGTGCCGGTCGGTCTGCACGCGCTCGGTGACACGGTCTGCACCACCAACCCGCACTTCGGCCGAGGCTCCTCCCTGGCTGTTGCGCACGCGTTCCGGCTCGTCGAGGCGGTGGCCGAGGATCCCGGCGATCCCGCCGCCTGGCGGGACCGGGTCGACGCCTGGGTCCGGGGCGAGCTGCGGTCGTGGTTCGACGACGCCCGGCAGCTCGACCGGGCGCGTGCCGCGGCCTGGTGGGCGGCCGTCGACGGCGGGGCGCAGGCCATCCCGTCGATGAGCCCGCCGAGCCCGGCGTCGCTGCCGCGGTTCGTGCTGCTCGCCGCCGCCGGTGTCGACCCGACGGTCGCGACGGCGGCGCTGCGTCACATGCAGATGACGGATCCGCCCGAGGCGCTGGACGCGGTGGAACCGCGGGTGACGGACCTGATCACTCAGGGCTGGCGTCCGAGTCGTTCCCCGGGGGTGCCCACCCGGGCCGAACTGGTCGAGACGATCTCCGCGGTCAGCGTCCCGGTACGGTGATCGCCGTGATGACCAGGCCGTTGCGGGCCAGCCAGCGGCCGGTGAAGCCGGTCAGCCGTTCGGGGCCCTGAGGCTCCAGGGGCGCGGAGAGATCCGCGGGGAGAGCCCTGTCGGACTGGTCCCTCCCCGGTGGGACGCCACCGGGGAGCACCGGCCCGTCCACCAGCAGTTGGACGGAGAAGGTGCCCCCGACCGCGTCGATCGTGATCGACGCGTCCTCGAAGCCCAGCCAGCGCCGGGCCAGCGGGAACCACGCCTTGTAGACCGATTCCTTCATGCTGAACAGCAGCCTGTCCCAGTGCACGACGGGATCCACGGCAGGATCCACGGGCGGCAGCGGCTCCGAGCGCGCGGCGGGGATGTCGTGCGGTGGGCCGCCCGGGCGCGCGGCGGAGCCGTCGCGCAGCAGTGGGTCGAGCCAGTCCCGTTCCTCGGGGCGGGCGATCTGGTCGAGCACGCCTGCCGGCAGGGCCTTGTTCGGTTCGGCGTCGATACCGACCGTGAGGATGTCGGCGGACCAGGCCGCCACCGCGGCCCGGTAGCCGGCACAGTGCGTGATGCTGCCGATCACCCCGGCGGGCCACTGCGGCTCGCCCTTGGGCCCGCGCAGGATCGGCACCGGCGGTATGCCCAGGCCGGCGAGCGCGCGGTGGGCGCACACCCGGGCGGTGGTGAACTCCCGGCGGCGTTTGTCCACGGACCGCGCGAGCGTCGCGGCCTCCTCCGGGAACAGCACGGCGTCCGGATCGTCGGCGAACGCCTCCACCGCGACCACCGCGGGGTGAAGCAGCGTGGCGAGCAGTTCGGCCCCGGCGACGGCTCCGTCGGACGAGGCGACGGCGCCGGACGGGGTGGGGGGCCCGGACGAGCTGAGGTCGGTCGCGTCTTCGGGGACGCGGCTTCCGGGGACGGTGCGTCCGGGCACGACGGCCCCAGCCGTCCCGGTCTCCGATATCCCGGTCCCTGATATCCCGGTCTCAGTCATGTCGCTCCGGCTCCGGCAGTATCTGCCGGGGAATGTTGCGCGGGCCGTTCCAGCGGCGCCACTCCCGAGGATAGCCGATCGAAACCTCCTCGAACCGGACGCCGTCATACCACGTTGTTCGGGGAATGTGCAGATGGCCGTACACCACGGCGGCGGCCCGGAACCGCCGGTGCCAGTCGGCGGTGTTCTCCGTGCCGCACCACTGCGCGAACTCCGGATAGCGCAGCACATAAGTCGGATCCCGCACCAGCGGGAAATGATTCACCAGAACGGTCGGCAGCTTCGGGTCACATGCCGCGAGCCGTTCACGGGTGTGCTCGACCCGGGCCCGCGACCAGGCGTCCGCACTCGGGTAGGGGTCGGGAACCAGCAGGTACTCGTCCGCGCAGACCACGCCCGTGCGGTGCGCCACGGCGAGCGCCTCCTCCTTGGAGCTGGTTCCGGCCGGCCGGAACGTGTAGTCGTAGAGGAGGAACAACGGAGCCACCGTGACCGGCCCGCCGGCGCCCTCCCACACCGGATAAGGATCCTCCGGGGTGAGTACGCCCAGGCGTCGGCATATCTCCACCAGATGCTGGTAACGCCGCTCACCGGTCAGCCGCACCGGATCCTTTTTCGGCGTCCACAGCTCGTGATTACCAGGTACCCAGATCACGGTGGAGAACCGGGAACGCAGCAGCGCCAGCGCCCATTCGACGTCCGCGACGACCTCACCGACGTCACCGGCGACGATCAGCCAGTCCGCGTCCGACTCCGGTCGTAGTTCCTCGATGAACTGCCGGTTTTCGGGGTACGCCACATGTAGATCACTGATGGCGAGTAGCTTCCCAGCCACCCGGAACGTGGTCACCCCTCCGACTTTACCCGATCCCGCCGGGGCGCCGCGTGACGAATCCCGGGGTCAGTTCGATCAGGGCGAGCCCGGCCTGCTGCGCCAGCCCCCGTGAAGGCCTCGGTGACCTCCAGCCTGCGCTGGTTCTCCGGCGGCGCCATGGCGGGCCGGGCTCCACCAGGACCCGGTCGAGGATCCGGGCTAAAGACTAAAGATCGGTGCCCGTGCTGCTCGCTTCTTCTTTTACGTATGCGGCGAAAGCGGGATTTGCCGGAAACAGCTGCCGCGCCGCGGCCAACAGGCGCTCCCGCCCCGCGGGCAGCACTCCCGCCGCGAGCAGGCTGCTCACCGCTCTCCAGAACTCCAGTGAAGATCCGGCGTTCCACCCTGGCTGACGCCCCGCGTCCAGACCGGCGGTCTCCAGTATCTGCCGCGCCGAGACAGGCGTTGGGAATGCCGCGGCCAATGCGTGAACCGCCGGCTCGGACAGACCCGGTGGTGCGGCTGGAACCCCCGGTGGCGATGGTGTGACGCGTGGCTGCCGGGCGGCCGACGGGAACCGCGGCACCGAATCCACCGACGTCTCACCAGCCGTCAGCCCGCCCATTTCGGCGACCGGCGCGCCGGCAGGAAAACTCGGCTCACTCGTCGGCTTTCGGCGCCGTGTCCCAACAGCCTCCAGAAGCCGTTGCCGGGCAACTTCCCGAGTGACCCCGAACAGGTCCACCGAAACGATCTGGCGCAGCAGCCCCGGCCGGTCGCAGTCCGCCACCCGCATGACCATCAGCAGCTTCGTCGAACCGGCCGGGTCCAACGCCCAGACGGCCTGCCACTCCTCCGTCGCGAACACCGACGTCAGATAGGAACGCGAGAGCACGACCCCTTCCCGGTGAAGATCGATCTCAGTCGGCTCTGACCGACCGACCGTGACTGGGCAACCGTCCGTAGCCGATACGGCGGGTTCGCCGTGGGGCGTTCACACCGGGACGGACCGGCCGGGCGCCGCCACGGCCAGGCCGAGTTCTCCGGCGGTGACAGCCAGTCGCCTGTCATAGGTCACGAAGGCGCTGACTGTCTTCCCCGACGCGACGAGCTGGTCCGCGGTGGCCAGATGGATGGCGTCCAACGACCGCAGATGGGGGAAAGGGTAGGCGCCCGCGGTGGCCCGGACCGCGTCGTCGATGTCCAGGCGGTCGAGATGGGCGAGAACGCCGGCCACCGCCGCCAGCCGTGCCGGCTCTTCCCGGCGTAGCGCCCGTGGAAGTTCGACTTCGGCGAGCTTGGAAGTGATCACGCGCTCGTTCTGCTGGGCGTTGAGCCAGTCGACCAGCTTGTCGCTTTCCAGCTCGGGCCTGATCAGCTTTACGATCGCGGAGGTGTCCAGATAGATCACCAGCGTTCCTCGTCGCGGAGCTGTCTGATCAGCTCGCCGGCCTCCGGGCCGCTGATCCGTGGCCCTTTCGGGGCGGTGAACGGGCCGGTGATGGTGGCCGGGGAGACCTTGCCCGCCGCGATCAGATCGTCCAACTCGCCGGACGTCGCAGGCACGATACGGCCGATCACCCTGCCGTGTCGGGTGATCTCGATGGTCTCGCCGCGCTCGACACGTGCGAGCACGCCCGCGGTGTCCTGATTGAGCACCCGTATGGGTACCTGCTCCACCGGCTCATTGTAGTACGTGGGTAGTACCAATCCGGTGTCGTTGTGGCGGAGCGCGACGGTCGCCATCCCCGCAAGCTCTTGATCGTTGACGGGTGGGTGCTGGCAGCGCGGTCTCGGGGGCCGCACGTCGCGGAGCGGCACGACTGCTACCCCGCTGGCCGGCCCCGGCAGCTGTCACGGCAGCCACCGCGGCGGCTGCCGTCCCTCCGGCCAGGATCAGGCGTTCCCGCCTGTCATCCTTTGGCTTGGTGTGGGCTAGTGTCACGGGCGGAGACACAGCGGACACGGCGGGGGGACGGGGTGCGCG
>NZ_CAAAFS010000225.1:0-5883 GCF_900634755.1 Protofrankia symbiont of Coriaria myrtifolia | reverse complement strand
GGGTGCGCGAGGGGCAGGGCCGGTGGGAGACGGTCACGCCGTCGCAGTTCCCGCACGAGCGGGAGGCGCTGGAGCACGTCCGGAGGCTGCTGCCGGACGCCGAACCGTACCGCGCCTGGTCGAACTTCACCTTCACCGCGACCACCGGGCACATCCGCGAGGTCGACCTGCTGGTCGTCGCCCGCGGCGGCGTCTACCTCATCGAGATCAAGAGCCTGGTCGGCCGGCTGACCGCGTCCGGGTCGAACTGGACCCAGCACCGCGACTCGGGCGACACCCGGATCTTCGACAACCCGCTGCACCTGGCGAACCAGAAGTCCAAGGAGCTGCGCTCCCTACTGGAGAACGCCGGCCGCGCGAGCCGGACGAGGACGCGGATCCCGTTCATCCAGCCGGTGGTCTTCCTGTCGAACCCGACCCTGCGGGTCGAGCTCCCCGACCACCAGCTCCACTGGGTCTTCGGCCCCGAGCGAGGCACCCCCGGCGGCGCCACCGATCAGAGCGCCAGCAACCGCAGCAGCGGCAGCAGCGGCAGGGGCGGCAGGGGCGGCATGACGCTGCCGCCGATCTGGTCCGGCCTGCTGGACGCGCCGCTGCGCGACGAACGGCAGCGGGTCACCCCCGAGCTGTCGAAGGCCCTGGCCAGGCTGCTGCCGGCGGCCGGGATCGCCCGCAGCCGGCGCCACCAGCGGGTGGGCTCCTGGCAGTTGGAGTTCCCGGCGTTCGACTCCGGCCCGACCTGGCAGGACTACCATGCCGCCCACGTCCAGGTCGCCTCCGAGCGGCGACGGGTGCGGATCTACCTCGTCGAGCGGGCCGCGGGGGAGGCCGAGCGGGCGGAGCGGGAGGCGGCCGCCCGCCGCGAGTTCCTGGTGCTGCACGGGATCAACCATCCGGGGATCGTCCAGGTCGACGGGTTGGAAAGCCACGAGGCGGGCCCGGCGCTGATCTTCCGTCACCGGCCGGACGAGATGCGCCTGGACCACTATCTCGACCGGTACGGCGACCGTCTCGACGCCGGCACCCGGCTGTCCATGATCCGCCAACTGGTCGAGACGGTCGACTACGCGCACGGCCGGCATCTCTACCACCGGGCGCTGGCGGCCCGCAGCGTCCTGGTCGTGCCGTCCAGGGGCCGGGGCGGCCGCGCGGCGGGCGGGAACGGCGACGGCACCGGCGGGCAGGGCTGGTTCGCGCCCAAGCTGATGATCAGTGACTGGCAGGCGGCGGCCCGCGACACGGGCTCGGGCACCGGTGCGCTGACGAGCACGGCGACAGGCGCGCTGACGAGGACGTCGCGCGAGCTGGCGGTGGAGCCCGCGGCCCGGTTCCTGCCGCATCTGGAGCTGGCCGCCGCCAGCTACCTGGCGCCCGAGATCGGCGCCCCCTACCCGGACCCGGTCGGCATCGACGTCTTCGGCCTGGGCGCGCTGGCCTACCTGATCCTCACCGGCCAGCCGCCCGCGGACGGCCCGAACGCGCTGAAGGCGCGGCTGGAGCAGTCCGGCGGCCTGCAGCCGGCGGAGGTCGTCGACTCGCTGTCCGAGACGGCGAACGAGCTGGTGGCGCAGGCGACCCGCCCGCTGCCCGACGACCGCTTCGCCAGCGTCGGTGAGCTGCTCGACTGGCTGCTGCTCGTCGAGGACGAGTTCACCCGGCCGGACGTCCCGGTGGCCCTTCTCGGCGACGGCGCCGCGGGCGACGGCCCGCCGACGGACCCATCCACGCCGGAACAGGCCGGGCCGGAGCCCGAACCTGAGCCGGAACCGGACCCGCTGGAGGCCCAGCGCGGCGACCTGGTCGGTGGCGAGTGGCGGATCAGGGAGCGGCTGGGCACCGGTTCGACCAGCCGCGCCTTCCTGACCCACAACGAGAAGACCAGCCGCGACGAGGTCCTCAAGGTCGCCCTCTCCGACGAGCGGGCGGCGCGCCTGGAGCACGAGGCGTCGGTGCTGGGCCGGCTGAACGACTCGCGGGTGATCCGCCTGGCCCGCCCGGACACACTGGTCGTCGGCGGACGCACGGTGCTCGTCCTCGACCACGCCGGCGAGCAGACCGTGGCCCGCCGGCTGCGTGAGGGCCGGCTGTCCGTCGACGAGCTGGAGACCTACAGCGACTACCTGTTCGGCGCGGTCGACTACCTCGACGGCGAGGGCGTCGCCCACCGCGACCTGAAGCCGGACAACATCGTCATCCGCCGCCGGCCGAATCGTACCTACCAGCTCGTCCTCATCGACTTCTCGCTGGCCAACATCTCGGTTCGCGACACCACCGCCGGCACGCCCCGCTACCTGGACCCGTTCCTCGGCGCCGGCACCCGCACCACCTACGACGACCACGCCGAGCGCTACGCGCTGGCGGTCACCCTGCACGAGATGGCCTCCGGCGAGCTGCCGCTGTGGGGCAACGGGGCCGCCGGGGAGCGGTTCACCGAGGGCCCGCCGGCGGTGGTCACCGAGGCGTTCGACCCGGCGATCCGCGCCGGCCTCACCTCTTTCTTTCTGCGCGCGCTCGACCGGGAAGCGACGCGGCGGTTCGCATCGCTGAAGGACATGCGCGACGCCTGGCAGGCCGTCTTCCGCGCCGCCGACTCCACCCCACCGACCCCGACCGTCCACCCGTCGGGCGACGGCCGGCCGTCGCCCGGCATGCTGGGGCCGCACCCGGCCGGCCCCGCGGGCGCCGCCGACGAGAAGGCCGCCCAGCAGGCCCGTGACCAGGCCGCCGCGGCTGCCACCGCCGACACGCCGCTGGAGGCCGCGGGCCTGTCGCCGCGGGCGGTCTCGGCCGCGCACCGGCTGAACGCGACAACCGTCGGCGAGCTGCTGGCGCTCGGCTCCAAGGAGATCATCAGCCTGCCGGGCACCGGCGCGAAGACCCGCCAGGAGCTGCAGTCCCGGATCCGCCTGTGGCGCCGCGCCCTCGCCGGGCCCCCGGCCGGCACCACCTCCGCCGACACACCGGACCGGCCGACGCCGGACGGGCGGCAGCCGGCCGACGCGACGGCGATGACGACGACGGCGGTGCCGGCGGTGCAGGACTACGCCCGCATGCCGGTCGAGGATCTCGCAGACCGGCTCCTTCCCCGCGTCCTCTCCGGTGGGCGGGGCGACACCGAGCGCGAGGCGACCCGCCTGCTGCTCGGTCTGCCCGACGCCTCGGGCGCGCTGCCGGACGTACCGCTGTGGGCGCCGCAGCAGCAGATCGCCGAGCGGGTCGGGGTGACGTCGGGCCGGATCGCGCAGGTGCTGACCGCGCGGCGCAGGGCCTGGCGCGCCGACGACGCGGTCCGCTCGGTGCACGACGAGCTGGTCGAAATCCTCGGCGACGCCGGCCGGGTGATGGGCTTCGACGAGCTGGTCACCGCCGTGCTCGCCCGCCACGGCAGCTCCCCGCGGCGCTCGCGGCCCGAACGGCACGCGCTCGCCGCCGCCGCGGTCCGGGCCGCGCTGGAGACCGTCGACCTCGACTCCGAGCCGCGTCTGGCCCGCCGCAGGTTCTACGAGCGGACGCTGGTCGCGCTGGAGGCCGCCGATGACGACGGCCCGCTCACCCCGGCCGCGCCCGCGCTGTTCGCATACGCCATCGCCCTGGGCCGGACCGCGGACCGGCTCGCGCGGGCCGAGGAGCTGCCCGCCCCGGCAACCGTGCTGCGGGAGCTGGCCGCGGTCCGCGCCGTGCCGGCCGCGGGCAGCGCCGACGACGCCGACGACGCGGGCCTGGCGGACGGCGGCACTCCGGCCGCCGTCGACGGGCTGGCCGGGTTGCCGCCGCTCGAGGCGCAGCGCCTCGTCCGGCTGGCCGCCGCCGCGTCGCGCACCGCAGCCGCCAACGCCCGCCTGGAGATCTACCCGCGTGACCTGGATCTCGTCCGGACGCTGCGCCTGGCCCAGGCCGGCGTGCTGCCCACCCGCCCAGCCGCGGTGCCGCCGCGGCCCGGTGGCGGGCCGGACGAGCGGCCCGACCGGCCGCTGCTGGACGTCGCGACCATCCACGAGCGGGTGCGTAACCGCTTCCCTGGCCTCACCACCGAGCTGCCGACGCACCCGGCTCTCGACGGCCCGCTGGCCGCGGCCGGGTTCGCCCTCGAGTGGGACGCGGCCCGTGACGGCTACGTGCCACCGCACGGCCTGCTCTCCTCGACCGGGATCGGTTCGACCGGGTCCGGCTCGCGGGCGACGCCGGTCGTCCGTCAGCCCACCGACCTGGGCAGCAAGCCCGTGCGCACGGTGTTCGACAGCCCCGACCGGGCGGCCGCGGCGCTTGCCGAGCAGCGGCTCGCCGCCGCCGTCGAGGCCGGCGGTTTCCGGGCGCTCACCGTCCGGCGTAACCACTATCTGGCCGCCCGCGCGGAGCTGGCCAGGCCGCACCGGTTCGCCGCCGAGCCGGTCGACGTCGCGGCCGTGTTCCTCGATGCGCTGCACGCCGAGGTGGATCCGCGGCTCAAACCGACCTGGGCGACGATTCTGCGCGCCGACGCCGCCGAGCCCGGCAGCCGGGCCGCCGGCAACCTCGCCGAGTACGTCCGGACGGCCTGGGAACGGGCCGCGCCGCTGCTCGCCGAGCTGGTCGACGCCCCCGCCAGCCGCACCGACCCCGACGGGGCTGGGCCCGACGGCGTTGGGTCAGGTCACGCTGGGGCCGGCCGCACTGAGCCTGGTCACGCTGAGCCCGGTCGAATCAGGCCCGGTGGCTGGCCGGCGCCGCTGCTGCTGCACGACGCCGGTGTGTTCGGCCGCTACGGCGGCCGCGGGCTGGACGTGCTGTTTGCGCTCGCCGAGCGGGCCCGCGACGGCGGCCGGCCGCTGTGGGTCCTGTGCCCGACAACCGAGCCGACCCGCCCACCCCGCCTCGGCGGCGCCCTCGTCCAGTTGGTGACCGAGAGCGAGTGGATCGCCCTACCGGACGCCTGGGTCACCAACCGGCACCGATCCGCCGACGAGCACACCGGCCTCACCGACAAGGCATCCTGACAAGACGACCGACCGAGCCCCACAGGCGCACCAGCAGCCGTAGAACTGACTGACGTCGGCAGCGCACATGCCGCCCTCGCCCCAGGCGCCATGACCAGGGCAGACCTTCGGTCAGGGCGTGTCCGTATTGACACCTGGAGCCACAGGGCGCATGCTGTGAACGCCCTGGGATACACGCCCCAGTGGAAGTGGCGCCCCGACCCTCCGGATGGTGGGTGCGGGGCGTTTGCGCTGTTCAGGCACGGTGCACCGTGATCGGGCCATGCAGGGCGAGATACTCGCTGCGCCCACGCGCCTCAGCCTGGAAAACGGCGCTCGCCACCGCGTCAGCGGCCCACAACAGTGGATCATCCTCTGAGGCCGGGAAGCGGACGGAGAGGGCAACGCCCTGTCCACGCAAGCCGGCGAGGACGCTTCGGTCATGGCGGTTACGGGAATGCTCGCGCCGCTCGATGAGGAGCTCCTGGACCGTGTCGCGCAGCTCCCATGACAGCCGGGCGAGACAGAGACCCCGAGATCGCTCTGCCATCTCGGCTCCCCTGGCCGTCCGCACGACGACCAGGGTGGGCAGCTCCAGCGCCCGGATCGTCTCGGCGACGGCTCGGCGGCGCTTGTCGGAGTCGCGGCCGAAGTGGGGCCGTTGGCCGTGCAGGCGCAGGCGGCCGAGTTCCTCGCGGGTGCGGGCGAGAAGCTCGGGAGCGGCCGGAACCAGGACGGCGGCGAGTACGTATACCTGCCGCTGCTTCCCCTGGCTGCCGTAGGACTCGTCAACCGCCGCGAGGAGACCGACAGACGACGCCTTTCCATGCGGAACGTGCACATATACCTCCCCTCCGTCGCTACTCCAGCGAAGGGGACACTACCTCTACCAACCATCGACCTCACACAGAGGGCATCTAACGCGCTGCTC